>DAIUFO010000167.1:0-8218 GCA_036844545.1 Chloroflexota bacterium | reverse complement strand
GCCGGTCGTAGCGCCCGACCACCAGGCCCACCTGCTCTCGACGCAGCTCGGGTATACGCGCCAGCGCCATGCGGCTCTGGTTGATGCCGGCCGGGCTGGCGGCGGTCACGAACAGCACCTGGCCGGCCGCACCCACGACCCAGCCCTGCCAGGCCCACTCGCCCCACGGTCCCTGGATGGTCCCGATGTCGAGGACCACATGTGAGAACCGCTGCTGCAGCTCCGGCAGCAGACGCTGCAGGAACGAGAGCGTGATGGCGCTGCGCATCTCCGGCTTGGGGATGCCGGCCAGCGCCGCGCCGTGCGGGCTGCGGGCCGCCAGCGGCTGCAGCTCCTGGTCGAGCGCCTTGCTCCAATCGCGGCTGCTCTGGGGCTCGGCGTGAGCCAGCATGTACACGTTGAGCCGCGGGTTGAGCCCCAGCAGCGCGGCCACGCTGGGGCCAGCGAGGTCCAGGTCAACTACGACGGCGGATTCCACCGCGCCAATGCCGGCCGCCAGGTTGACCGCCAGTGTCGAGCAGCCCGGGCTGCCCTTGCCGCTGGCGACCACGACCAGACTGGTGGACGCCGCGTCTGGACCGGACACCTGGGGCTGAATGACCGGCTCGGCGTCCTCGTCCGCGCCGGCTACCGCCGGCTCGAGCCGTTCGCCGCGAAGGACGGCGGTGATTGTGGACCGCAGTTGCTGGGGCTCGGCATCGACGGGCAGAACGGCCGCCCACGGCCCGCGTGTGGCCTCGTCGTGCCGGGTGGCCAGGCCGATGAGCGGCAGGCCGGTCGCGGCCAGCCCGGCCAGCGCCGTGTCGTTCAGGCGGTGGAGGTCCAGGGCCAGCACCGCTATGTCGGCCCGCGTTCGCCGCAGCGCGTCCGCTACCTGGTCGGCGGCCAGGCAGCGCGCCACAACGTCCATCTGGCCGCTGTCGGTCAGCTCCGGTACCAGGCGGCGCTCACGCTCGGCGTTGCCCAGGCCGACCACAAGCCGCACGGCGGGCGTGGCGCGCTCGCTTAGATCACTGGCCACTCTGCGCCTGCCCGGCTGCGTCACCGGCAGCGGCTGGGGGAAGCAAAACGACGTCGAGGTCGGCGTTCCACTTGGCCTGGGCCAGCTGGCTTTCCTGCTGCTTCGGGTCATCCAGAATCAGGGTCACCGTGGTGATCTAGCCCTGACTCACGGCGGTTGTGCCGGCCGAGCCGCTGGTGTTGACCACCGGCGCGCTCTGGTCGTAGCTCACGTCGTACACGCGCACGCGGGGCAGCACCACGGACGTCTTGCTGTCGGGCTTCCCTTTGTCGAAGGTCGCCAGCACGGTCACGGTGTCATTCGGACGGATGTGGCCGGCCACGGCGCTGGCGTTGCTGACGGGAATGGTCATCAGCGACTCGCCGGCCGCGACGTTCGGGCGCGTCGATATCTGATCGCGCACCAGCACCTGCTGCGGGTGCACCGGTTCGGCCAGCTGTTTGCCGGCGATCTGGTTGAGCGCCTGCTCGGGCAGGGCGGCCTGGTAGAGGCTGTCGTCCACACGGACGTGAGCAATGCTGAGGTCCGAGGCGGCCAGGGTGGCGCCAGCGGGCAGGCCGCGGGTGGCGACCAGCACGCCCCGGCTGTCGTTGGCAGCATTGAAGACCACCATGCCCCCGCCGACGGCGAGCAGCGTAAGCAGCACGCCCACCAGTGCGCGGCCGTCCAGGTGGCGCGACCGGCGCAGGGCGCGGGTTGGCGACAGCGCGCCAGCTACGGCCATGGTTGTCGACTCCTGCACGGCATGCGTCCACGGCGCGCGCACAACGGCACAGCAGGGCCCGACCGTTGAGCTCGGAGCCGGTCGCGCTGCGTCTGTCGCTGATGGGCGTGCCTCGCATCCGCGCGAACTGAAGATTCACGGCGCCCGGCGTTCCATCGCCCACTGCGCGCACCCGCAGGGACGCACCGCTCGCTGTCTTGCCTGGGGATGCTGCTCGTGCCTAACTGAAGATGTGCCATGGTAGCCGCCTGCACCGGTTCCATCCTGTTCAACATTCACGCTAAGACCGGCGGCGAGCCGGGTCAAGTCGGCATTTTTACCGACAAACAACCGGGCGCATGCGTGGCAAGTTCGAGCCGGCGAAGCTCACGCCACCTGATCGCGCGGCTGGCCGCGGTCGAGGACCGCTGCTCGCCAGGCGCTGCTGTTGCGCAGCCAGACGGCTATCGCCGCGGCTCGCCCGCGCAGCTCGTGGCGCTCGAACAGCCGTTCAAAATGCGTGCGAACCGTGCGGTGCGTGACGCCCAGCCGGCGCGCGATCTCCTTGTCCGTCAGCCCAGTTGCCGCTAGGGTCAGGATCGGGCCTTCGCGCGCCGTAAAGAGAGGCAGCCGTAGTTTGTCGTCGGGCCAATAGCTGGCCACGTTCGGGACGAGCGGGGTAGACATCATGAGTAACAACCTCACCTGGGATAGGGATTTTGACGGAGCCATTCTCGCCTAAAGCAGTGGGAGGGCCAGATGGCCAGATGCCTACGTGGGCTTCCGGAACGCCATGTCCGCCTGCTCCGTGCGGCCTCATTTTTGCTGGGCTACCGCTGATGTCGCCTCTGGCCATCGCTCGGTCTCTTCCGCGGCGCCGTCGGACCACCGGCCGGCACGCGCTGGCACCCGCGCTCGCAGCGGAGATCGTGATTGGCTGGGCGCCGCCCGTGGCGCTGGCCGAAGCCGCGGTCCTGACCCGCGCCTCGCCCGGCATGGTGGCCTTCGTGGTCCTTCTCCTGCTGTGGCAACTCGGTGCCGGCCTGCCCTTGCTGTGGCTCATTCGCCCGCGCCTGAGATCGGCGACCATCCAGGGCGCGCAGCGCGACATGATACTGGCGCTACGACGCCGCGGCGCGCAGACGACCGTTGAGCTTCTGGACGGCAGGATGTGGCAGTTCGCCCTGGCCGGCCTGCTGTTCCCGACGACGGCTATGGCGCCCTGGCTGCCATTCCTCACACCGAAGCAGTTGTTTGGTCTGCAGATGCTGCCCGTGAGCCGCGCCCGGTACCCGTTTCCTCTCGCTGAGCTGGCCTGCGCGCTGCACCTCCAGTTCGGGCGCCGCGGGGTGCACCTGTACGGCCTGCGGGCTGGGACCGCCAAACGTCCCGGTGATGCGCAGGCGCTGGTCGAGGAGGCCGTGCGGGCAGCGGCCGAGCGCGGCCGGACGCGCATCCGCTGCCACAGTTCAGCGCCCGTCCTCCAGCGCCTGGCCACGCAGGCCACGTGGTTCGATCGGGTGATCGCCCTGCAGTGCCTGCTCCTCCTGGACGTCGTGGCCTGCGCCGCCCTGCGGATAGGATGGCGCTCCCACGTCACCGCGTGTGCGGTCGTGGTGCTCCTGGTAACAATTGCCGTGGGGATGGCGGGCAGTAGCTCGCGCGCGGTCGCGGCAGGCCAGGACACCACTGTCCCGGCCTTCGAGCAGCGCGCGGCGCGACGGCCGGTCGACCGTTAAGGGGCCGCACACCAGTCGCGCGGCCCCGGCCAGTGACTGCCCGCCAGCCCGGCCTCGGCGCAGGACCGCCCGGATACGGGCCACCAGCTCAAAGGGATCGAACGGCTTGTTGAGGTAGTCGTCCGCACCCTCATTCAGGCTCATCGCCCGTTCGCCGGGCGAGCCCACCCGGGTGAGCATGATGATTGGCGTCCAGTTCCCGCCAGCCCGGAGCTGGCGGCATACTTCCCGGCCATCCATCGCCGGCATGACGACATCCAGCACCACCAGGTCGGGCCGGTACGATGCCAACAGCTCCAGCGCCTGACGGCCGTCGTGCGCCACTGCCACCTGGAAGCCGCTGCGCTCCAGCAGGGGGACGAGCTCGTCGGTGATCGCCCGCTCGTCGTCCGCCAGCAGGACGCGCGGTTTTCTGGCGTCAGCCACAGCGGATCGTCTTCAAGGGAATCTTCTCGCCTGCTTGCCGGCTGTTAGGCGCCGCCCACCGCGCGCCAGCGCCTTTCGCGGCGCAGCCGCGGGCGGCTGTTCGCGGGTGAGCAAAACGCACCCCGAGGCCGCGCAGGTAAAGCCAGCACGGATGATGCGCTCACGTTCGCCGACCTTGCCAGCTGCTGGCCATGATGACTACTTCGGCACGCATAGACGATGCTGGCATTGACTTCGTTGCCTAGCTTCCCACAGACGGCGGGCGATCTGCCAGGCCGATCAGCCATCCAGTAACGCTCTCGCAGTCGGGCTGGGCGTGACCATTGCCGAATGTAAGCCATCCGCGGCGTGGAGCCTGGCCCGGAGAGCCGGGGCCTGAAGACGACGGCCAGCTATGTGCAGGGCGACAACGCCGGCGCGTTGATTACCGACGACCATCCCCTGACGCGGCTGTAATTGCTAAGAGCGACCACTTGTGTTCGATGTTCGCGCACCAAGCAGCGACCGAGCCACCGGTCGTCCGGACGACCGGCGCTGTTGGTCAGTCGCGCATCTTTCTCACAACGCCAGCGGTGATGACGGCCTTGACAATGTCCGGCACAATGAAGGGCGCCGCCCCTAGCGCCATGGCTTGGACGATCACCTGCCCGCCGGTGACGTGCTTCACGAGATTGAGCCACCCGGCAAGGTAGGCCACGCCAAAGACGTAGATCACCGCGAGGCCGGCAATGCCGGAAAAGGTGAGCCGGAGCATGCTCCGGTTGGACTTTTCAGACAGCCACCCAATAACCCAGGCCGCGAACGGGTAGCTGATCAAGTAGCCAAGCGAGCTCATGGCAGCGAGATTGATCCCGGCGGCGCCTCCAGCCCACACAGGGGCGCCGACGGCGCCCAGGGCGAAATACTCCAGCAGGGCGAAGAAGCCGAGCCGGCTGCCCAGGATGAGGCCCGTCAGCATAACGGCCATTGGCTGCAGGGTGAACGGTACGGGGGTGAAGGGCAGGGGTATGGAAATACGAGCGAACAGCGCCACCAGCAGCGCAAACAGGGTGGTCGTGAGAACGCTCGAGAGGAGACTTGACCTGGCGAAGACGTTGACACGAGAAATGGTTTGTTGCATATCTTGCTCCTAAGAACGAATCGCGGTTCAGCGCCTCAGCGGCGAGATGGTTATTTTCGGCCGAGCCCTAAGGCCCGCGGGTGCCTCCCTTGAGAAAACGTTCCAGCGCTTGATTCACCTCGGCTGCCCTGGTCTGGAGCAACGCATGCCCGGCGCCGTCGAGGACGATCAACTCCGAGTGAGGGATGCCCTGGCGCAGCATGTGTGCAAAGCGCAGCGGGGTCAACGCGTCATCAGCGCCAAACACCAGCAGTGTAGGGGCATTGACGCGGTCCAGGCGATCGCCGGCATGGTGGAGCACCGTCGCTTCGACCTGCCGCTCGAAGGCTGCCTGAGGTTGCTCGGGACCTGAGAGCGCCACCTCGACGATGCCTTGCACGAGCATCGGCTGCTCATATTCCGATGGGCTGTACACCCATGGCGCGGTGACGCGCAGGTATTCGGCTCGGGTGAGGCGCTGCCGCAGCAGAGCCCATCCCCGCAAGTTGGCCGCGCCCCGCTCGTCCCCGTCCGCGTAGGTCGCGATCAGTGCCAGCCGTTTCACGCGCTCCGGCCAGCCGATGGCCACTTCCTGCGCCACCGCGCCTCCCATGGACCAGCCCACGACGTGTGCTTGGCCCACGCCGAGAGCATCCAGCACGCCCACCGCGTCGGAAGCCAGGTCGCGAGTGCTGTATGGGGAAGGCGCCAGATCGCTGTCGCCGACGTCTCGGGGGTCGTAGCTCAGGCAGCGAAACTGATCCCCCAATGCCACCAGCTGCTGCTCCCAGCATCGCCAGCCGTTTCCCAGTCCCGAGATGAACAGGATTGGTTCACCGTCTCCCCGGCATTCGCAGCGAAGTCGGACCGGGCCAACCGTGACGAATGCGGGCGACACTCGATCGTCCATCACGAGCGAGCTCACGACGCCACGGTCCGTAGATGCACGTCGCCAGACACGATGCGGACCAGCGAACCGTCGTTCAGTCGCAGCAACAGAGCGCCGTCCGCCGCGAGATCTTCGGCGATCCCATCACATCGCTCCGCGAATCCTATAACCTGGACGCGCCTCGAGAGAACGTTCGGCCACGCTTTCCAGCTCTTCAACAGCGCGGGCGATTCACCACTACGCACCTGCGCGTACGACGCCTCCAGGTTCACGAGTACCCGTTGCAGGAGCAAGCGGCGAGACACCGACTGGCCGGTTTCCATCTGAAGGCTCGTGGCCACCGAGCGCAGCTCCCCTGGCAACGCCGCTCGGTCAACATTGACGTTAATCCCGATGCCCAGCACCAGATAGTGCACCACGTCATGTTCGGCGGACATCTCTATGAGTACGCCGCACACCTTCCGGTCCCGCAGCAGCACGTCGTTCGGCCACTTCAGCACCGGGCGAACATGGCAGACCTGGTCGACGGCCTGGGCAACCGCCAGGCCCGCGGCAAGCGCGAAAAGCTGCATCCGCGTGGGCGGCAGCTCCGGGCGCAGGATGATCGAGAACCAGATGCCGCCAGGCGGTGAGAAGTAGGCTCTTCCCAGCCTGCCACGACCGGCGACCTGCTCCTCCGCCACCACGATCGTGCCCTCCGGGGCACCAGTGTCAGCGAGCCGCCGCGCAATGGCCTGAGTGGATTCGACGCTCTCGAAGTAGTGGACCACGCGGCCCAGACGCTCCGTGCTCAAACCGTCTCCGACCTCCGTAGGAAGCAGCCGATCGGGACGGCTGACGATCCGGTGTCCGCGGTTCGGGGTCGATTCCACCTGGTAACCCAACCGCCTGATCGCCTGCACGTGCTTTCCCACAGCCGGCCGCGAGATGCGCAGCCCTCGCCCGATCTCTTCGCCGGAGACGAATCTGCCGTTGGCCGCGAGAAGCAAAAGCGCTATCTGAGTGAGTGTGTCGGCAGACCCGCGGGGGACCTCTTCCAGCACCGGGAGCGAGGCCGTCGTCAAATGTAAATCATTGGAAGTATGTCGGTTTACATCTTACACGAGGCGCACAAACTGAGCCACCGCGCTCGGGAGGCGAGGGTCTCGATGGCCCAACCACAGTCAGTCACAATGAACGAGGGCCTGACACGAGGACGCGCGAGGACGCGCGACATCTTGACGGTTTGGCGACGGAGCGCTAGGGTTTACGTATGGCTATAGCGTTCGCGCAGGAAGCTATCCACATTCACGACGTGGGCCGCCTGTCCGACGCCCAGATCGGAAGAGCGGTCGGTGCTGCCCCGAGCACCGTACGCGACTGGTTTGCCCTGCGCAGCTCGCCAACGGGTAGGCGGGCCGAACGGGTTGCCGAGCTCGCGGAGATCGTCGACCGGCTTGCACGCGTCATCGAGCCAGACTACATCCCGGTCTGGTTATCGAAGCCGATCGAGGCGCTCGACGACCAAAAGCCCCTCGACGTGATCGCTGCCGGTGAGGCACGCCGTGTAGCACAGGTCGTTTCAGGCCTGGAGTCGCCGGGCGCCGCCTGAGTCGACCTCTGGCGATCGATGTCGACGCCGTCGAGGCGGCAGGAATCTGGCTGCGTCACCTCCCACACGGCGCCGACCCAAGGTTCCGTCCCCAACCGCCCGACGACAACCGCTGGCAGCGAGGCGTGGCCGTCGATGCGCTCTACTTGGCTCGGGACGAGACGACCCTGTGGGCGGAGTGGTACCGCCATCTCGCCGAGCGCGGCGTCCCGCCGCTTAAGCAGCTTCCACGCGATGTCTGGCGCTTATGTGTTCCCCCGCTTCGCATCGCGGACGTCAGTGACGAACAGCGGCTCGGGCGCGCTGGCCTGGCGTTTCCGATGCCAGGCCGTCGGACGTGGCCGCTCTACCAAGGCCTCGGCGAGACACTCTGGCGGGAGGGCTGGAATGGACTGCTCGCGCCCAGCGCAGCGCATCCAGCCGGCCGCATCCTCTGCCTGTTCATCGACGATCCGCTGGCCTCCCAGCGGAGCCGCTTCCGCCGCCTGCCGTCGTGTCGGAGCCACCGGTGCCGCCCACCGGAATGCGTACGTGAAGGACCAGGAGAATGATCGGCGGCCTGGTTCCAGCGAGCCCGGCTGACGTGGGTCAGGAGCGGATGAGGGCAGTACGTGAATAGCCCTGCTTTCGTGGCCATGACCTACCGGCTGCCCGCCCTACTGGCCCCGATGGCTGGCCGCTGATGACACGCCGGCTCCGCGGGCCTGGTAACTCGCACATCCTGGCGGATGCGATTGTGCTCCCCTGCTG
>DAIUFO010000166.1:0-8238 GCA_036844545.1 Chloroflexota bacterium | reverse complement strand
GGCTTGAGCGCGAATGTCCCTCTTGCCTCCTGAGCAGTTTCCTCACTGAGGAGAATGTCGGCATCGGAATTGGCAGCCAGTTGCGCGAGACGCTCGGCGACGACAACTGGTCTGCCAATTACGGTGTACTCCATGCGAGCCTCGCACCCAATGTTGCCCGTGACAGTTGGCCCAGTGTCGATCCCGACACAGGCGTGGAGGGTCTTTCCGCTTATTGACTTTTCGGCCTGATTGAAGGCAGTCATACGAGCGCGCATGTCGAGTGCAGTCCGGACAGCTTTCTCCGCATGTTTTGGATCCTTGACTGGCGCGCCATAAATGACAAGTAGGTCGCCGCCCACAAATTTATCGACGACCCCATCGTGCTCCATGACCGCAGCCACGATGGCGGCGAAATAGCGGTTCAGCAAGGCGACAAGCGCTTCAGCGCCCATCGTCATTGCGAGCGACTCGAATTCCGGCAAGTCTGCACGGAGAATCGTCAGATGGCGCCGCTCCCCGCCGAGCTTGACCTCGCCCTTGAGAATGGCGTCCGAAACCTGCTGCGTCATATATCGGCCAAAGGTGTCGCGAATCTTGTCACGCTCCCTCAGGCCCTCCACCATCTGATTGAAGTTGTGGGCCAGAACGCCCGACTGATCGGCCGCCCGGATCGTGGCACCCTCGAAGTCGCCGGCGCCAACCTTCTTCATTGCGTCAATCAGAGGCTGTTCGGCATCTTGCATCTCGCCGCAGTATTCTATGCTCCGAAAATCGCTTGTCTCGTTGCTAGCATCCTTCTGTGATCTTTGGGCGATGGCGGCGGGAGGCGGACCCGTCGGAGGGGTGGCTCGTGGCGGGTTTGGGCAACCCCGGCAAGGAATACGAGCGGAACCGGCACAATATTGGCTTCCGGGTGGTGGATGAGCTGGCGCGGCGCTGCGAGGCCCGGTTCGACCACAAGAAGTCGCACGGCAAGCTGGCGGTCGCGCGACACGAGGGGACGCCGCTGTACCTGCTGAAGCCGCAGACGTTCGTGAACCTGAGCGGGCGGTCGGTGGCGCCGGTGGCGCGCTTCTACAAAGTGCCGCCCGAACGGCTGCTGGTGGTGTGCGACGACATCGACTTGCCGTTCGCGCGGATCCGCATCCGGCCCAATGGCAGCTCGGGCGGGCACAACGGGCTGAAGTCGATCATGGAGTCATTGGGCAACCGCCAGGACTTTCCGCGGATCCGCATCGGCGTCGGCCGGCCGCCGCACGTCCGCGAAGCCGTCGTTGGCCACGTGCTGGAGGATTTTTCGGCCGATGAGGAAGAGGCTCTCCAGAGCGTGATCTCCGATGCCACCGACGCTGTGGGACTGATCCTCGACGGTTGTATCGACCAAGCCATGGACCGTTTCAACGGGCTGAGGCCGGCAGCCTCCTAGTGGCTCTCTATGGCTTGCTGCCGCCGGTTCAGCAGGCGGATGCTTTCAAGAGGCTCGTCCAGCAATTGCAAACGGGCTCCGCGCGGGCAGGCGGTGTTTTGGGCGCCAGCACCGGCTATTTGCTGGCGGCGCTGCAGGTGGCGCTGAAACGGCCCTTGATCGCGGTGCTGCCCGATCCTGAACGGGCGCGGGTGGTGTTCGAGGAGCTGCAGAGCTGGAGCCTGGAGCCGGCGTCGTGCCTGTACTTCCCGGAGCTGGAGGGCCTGCCCTATGAGGAAGGCAAAGCGCGGCCGGAGACTGTCCGCCAGCGGGCAGCGGTGCTGGCCGAGCTGAAGACCCGCCCTCAACATGAGAACCGCTGGTTCAAGTCGCTGGTGATCACCAGCGCGGCGGCGCTGTTCCCGCGCGTCACGCCGCCGGAGGACTTCGCGGCGCAGGTGTTCACCCTGGAGCAGGGCCAGAAGATCAAGCCGGAGGCGCTGCTGGAGGAGTGGGTGCGCATGGGCTTCGAACCGGCGCCCATGGTCGAGGATGCCGGCACGTTTACGCGCCGCGGCGGCGTGCTGGACGTCTTCCCGCCGGCGCATTCGCGGCCGGTGCGCATCGAGTTCTGGGGCGACGACATCGAATCTATCCGGCTGTTCGACCCCGAAACCCAGCTCAGCGAGGCCGAGGTCAAGACCATCACCTTCACGCCGGTGCGCGAAGTGTCCGGCGGCATCGGCCAGCGCGCGCTGAACCTGCTCGACAGCCTCGACTTCGACGGCTCTCGCGAAGAGGAAGCCGGACGCTGGCGCCAGGCGCTGGAAGCGATCGCCGCCGGCCAGAAGGCGGAGGACAGCGACTTCTACAGCCGCTTCCTGTTTGGGCGCTCCGCGTCGCTGCTGGATTATCTGCCCGAGGACGGCATAGTCGTCCTCAGCGAGCCGGACGCCATCACTCGGGCCGTGGCTCACCTTGGCAACCAGGCCGAGGACATGTGCATCGAGCTGGCGCGCGAAGGCGAGCTGCCCGAGGGCTTGCCCAAGCCGTACCTGAGATGGGAGGAGGTCGTCCCGGCTGGAGTCGGGAGTCGGGAGGCGGGAGTCACGGTTCTCGAGCTGACCGCTGGGCCATCGGCGGAGTTGGATATGGGCTTTCGGACGGCAGGCTCTTATGGCGGCAAGACCAAAACCGTCGTTCAGGACGTGCGGCGCTGGTTGGCCGCTGGCCAACGCGTCGTCATCGTCACACTGCAGGCCAAGCGGCTATCGGAGCAACTCGCGGAGCCGGAGCAGGACCAGAGCGACGGCAACGGCGAAAAACCCCGACTCCCGACTCCCGACTCCCAACTCCCGCTCGCCGAGCCGGTCGACGAGCTGGACGCCTTGCCGGACGAGGGCAGCCTGACCATCGTCAATGGCTCACTGCGCGAGGGTTGGCGCAATCCCGACCTGCAGCTTACGCTGCTCGCCGACATCGAGATCTTTGGTTGGGCCAAGGCGCGCAAGGCGCTGGCCCACAAGCAAACGGCGCCGCCGATCCTGCTCAGCGATATTTCGCCCGGCGATTTCGTGGTCCACGGGGAGCACGGCGTGGGGCAGTACAAGGGCCTCGTACAACGAGACCTTGGCGGTACAGCCCGCGAGTACATGGTCCTGCAATACGCCGGAACCGACCAGCTGTATGTCCCGGTCGAGCAGATCGACCGCATCAGCCGCTACATCGGCGTAGGCGAGCACAAGCCGACCCTCAACAAGCTGGGGAACCAGGACTGGGAGCGCGCCAAGTCGCGCGTCAAGCAGTCCATCGTCCACCTGGCGGCGCAGCTCCTGGCGCTGTATTCGCAGCGTGAGATGGCCGCCGGCTTCGCCTTCCCGCCGGATACGCCGTGGCAGGAGGAGCTCGAGAACAGCTTCCCCTACGTGGAAACGCCCGACCAGCTGCAGGCCGCGGACGAGGTCAAGGCCGACATGGAGAAGACGGCTCCCATGGACCGCTTGCTGTGCGGCGACGTCGGCTTCGGCAAGACCGAGGTCGGCGTGCGGGCGGCGTTCAAGGCGGTCATGGCCGGCAAGCAGGTGGCCGTCCTGGTGCCCACCACGGTCCTGGCCGAGCAGCACCTGAACACCTTCCGCGACCGCGTGAGGGCCTTCCCGGTCAGCGTCGAGATGCTGAGCCGCTTCCGCTCGCCCAAGGAGCAGAAGCGCATTGCCGGCGAGGCCAAAGCCGGCGCCGTGGACATCCTGATCGGGACGCACCGCATGCTCCAGCACGACGTGCAGTTCAAGAACCTGGGCCTGCTGGTGGTGGACGAGGAGCAGCGCTTCGGCGTGATGCACAAGGAGCGCCTCAAGGAGCTGAAAAAGGACGTGGACGTGCTTACCATGACGGCCACGCCCATCCCGCGCACGTTGAATATGGCCATGGTCGGCGTGCGCGACATGAGCGTCATCGAAACGCCGCCGGAGTATCGCCAGCCGATTAAGACCTACCTCGAGGAGTACCGCGACGAGGTCGTGCGCGACGCCATCCTACGCGAGGTCAAGCGCGGCGGCCAGGTGTACTACGTCCACAACCGCGTCGAGACCATGGCGCCGGCGATTCAGAGGCTGCGCAAGCTCGTGCCCGGGGCGACCTTCATCGGAGCCCATGGCCAGATGGACGAAGGCCAGCTCGAGAAAACGATGAACGACTTCGCCCACGGCGAGTACGACGTGCTGGTGTGCAGCACCATCATCGAAAACGGGCTGGACAACCCCAACGTCAACACCATCATCATCAACGAGGCCGGCAAGCTCGGTTTGGCCCAGCTGTACCAGCTCCGCGGCCGAGTGGGCCGGTCGCCAGTCCATGCGTACGCTTACCTGCTGTTCAAGGGCGAGGTGCCGCTGACGCCGCAAGCTGAGAAGCGCCTGCGGACCATCTTCGAAACAACGGACCTGGGGGCCGGCTTCAAGATCGCCATGAAGGACCTGGAGATCCGCGGCGCCGGCAACCTGCTGGGCCCGGAGCAGCACGGCCAAATGAACAGCGTTGGCTTCGACCTCTACTGCAAGCTGCTGGCCGAGTCGATCCAGGAGCTCAAGGGCGAGGAAATGCCTGATACCACTGCCAAGGACAGGGTGACCGTCGACGTCGGCCTGGATGCGCTCATCCCCGAGGATTACGTGTCCGACCTGGCGCTCAAGATGAACCTCTACCAGCGCCTGGCGCTCGTCACCGAGCTGTCCCAGTCGGAGGCCCTCGAGAAGGAGATCCGCGACCGCTTCGGCCCGCTGCCGGAGCAAGCCGAGAACCTGTTCTTCCTGCTCAACCTCAAGCTGAAGGCGCTCCGGATTGGCGTCCAGGCCATCCGTAAGCGCCCATTGCAAGAGGACGTGATGCTCCAGTTCAAGGAGGGCGCCACCTTTGACCGCTACGAGCTGGGCAAGCGCTTCGGCCCGCGCCTGACCATCGGCAGCCTTCAGCTCCGTTTCCACGTCCAAGGCGACAAGTGGCGCCCCGAGCTGGTGCGGCTGATGGACAGCCTGGTGGCGACCAACCGCGAGCCGGCTCTGGCCACGGCGGCGCGGTGAAGGTTCGGGATGTGATCCGAAGGCTGGAAGACGATGGCTGGTATCTGGCCGCAACCCGCGGCAGTCATAGGCAATCAAGCATCGGACAAAGCCGGGTCGCGTTACAGTTGCGGGCAAGGCCAATGGAACGGGAGAGCTGATGCGCTTCGCTGTCATCATCGAGAAAGCGGAATCGAACTATTCCGCGTACGCGCCTGACTTACCCGGCTGCATAGCCACAGGCAGCACCCCTCAAGAGGTGCGGGCCGAGCTCCGCAATGCACTCGCTTTTCACATCGAAGGCCTCAAGGAAGACGGCTTGCCAGTACCTGAGCCGACCAGCTTAGCCGACTACGTCGACGTCTGAAGCGCCCTAGCTTTGGCTGGCTACTTTTGGGCCGTGTAGGTTGGCGGCGCGGGGGTTGGGCGGGTGGCGCCCAACAGCACGCGCGGTAGCTGGGCGAGGTTGAGGCTCCAGCCGACGCCGAGGGCGGTGTCGGTGAACAGGCTCGGGTTATCTGGCGCCCACAGCGCATGCACCACGCGGCGTAGGGTGGGCTTGCGGAAGTCATAGGGGATCAAGCCGGCGACACGGCCGTGCCACGTCCGAAACTGGCGCGGGCGCAGCAGCTCCTGAAGGACGGCCACTACGGCGACGTCGAGGCTGAGCCAGGCCAGGATGCCGGCCAGGCTCTTGGCCTTGAATTCCACCGCCAGGCCGGCCAGCTCGAACTCGATCGACATCAGCTTGCGGGGCCGCTTGGCCGGAGGCTCGGGTTCACGGCGGCGGGCCGAGGCGATCGGTGTGTCCAGCAATGAGAGCCGGAGGTTTGGCCGGCGCCTGCTCCAGCCCAGGCTGGGCGACGGCCGGCGGCTGAGAGCCGTGCTTGCGAGGTCGACGATCTTCACGTTAGCTGTACCTCCCGACTCCTCTCAGCATACGCCCGGCCTAGTTGGCTCGTGCTTCTTGGGTGCGGATACTTCACTGCGTTCAGCATGACAAATGCCGCGCGTGGTATAAGCAAGCAATGGCCGTGAATGCTCAGGCGATGCCGCTCGCTGCGCCGACGCGGCCGGTGCCGCCGTTGGCGCCGGTTGTCGCGGTGGCGTTGATAGTGGCGCCGCTGGGGCTGCTGAGTTGGCTGCTGCGGCTGCCCGCCAAGGCGCCAACCCCGGACGTGTCCTTCGAACACCTTGTCGTGGTCGCCAACGTAGCGCTGCTGGCGCTGCTGGTGGCGGTCTTCGTGGCGCGAGCGGCGCTGCAGCAGAAGGCCCAGCGCGTGCTGCTGCTGGCGCTCGGCTTCCTGAGCATGTCCGGGTTCTTCGCCGTCCACGCGCTGGCCACGCCGGGCGTGATCCTGCCGCCATCCGGGCAGACGTTCTCGGGCGGAACCTACCACGACGAGCACGGCGCAGCGGCGGTGCTTGGCATTTCGGCCTACTTGAGCCTGCTTGTGCCGGCGCTGTTCTTCTCGTCGCGCTACTTGCCGCCGGACTGGCGGCCGTCCAAGGTGCTGCTGGCGCAGTCCCGCGTCGTTGTGGCGCTGATCGCGGCCGTTTTGATCGCCTACGGCGCGCTGGGCTTGCGGGCGCCCAACACCGTGGCGCTGCTGCCGCTGCTCCAGCCGCCGTTCGTCTACATCGCGGCGGGTGTATCCGTGGCGCTGCTGCTGTTCGCGGCCTGGCGCCAGAGCCTCGAGTTCCTGGCATCGCGGCTGCCGATGCAGGCCGCCCAGGTGGCGGCCTGCCTGCTGCTGGCTGATGCCCAGGTGGCGATGGTGATTTCGCCGGTTTGGAGCCTGGCCTGGTGGGAGTACCACGTGCTGATGCTGGGCGCGGTGGTGGCCGCCTTGTGCGCGCTGTTCATCGAGCTGGATCGCCGTCGCGGCTTCGAGCGTTTCGTTTCGCCCGCGGTGGTCGAGCGGGTCATGTCCGGCGAGGTCATCCGGATGGGGGGCGAGCGCCGGATCGTGACCATCCTGTTCGGCGACCTGCGCGGCTCGACGGCGTTGGCCGAGAAGCTCGCCCCGGATGCGGTCGTGGCCGTCCTGAACAGCTACGTCGGGGCCATGGCCCAGTGCGTCTTCGATCAGGGAGGCATCCTGGACAAGTTCTTGGGGGATGGCCTCATGGCCATCTTCGGCGTCCTGCCCGACCCGACGCACGGAGCAGCCGCGGCGGCTCGAACGGCCCAAGCCATCCGAACGGCGATTTCCCAGCTCAACCGGGATCGAGAAGCGCGAGGCGAGCTCCGCGTCGGCTTCGGCGTGGGCATCCACACTGGCGAGGTCGTCCTGGGCGCCGTCGGGCTGCCGCGGCGGTCGGACTACACGGCCATTGGGGATACGGTCAACACTGCCTCCCGCCTGGAAAGCCTGTGCAAGGAGTATCACGTCGAGTCAGTCATCTCCGGCGACGCGGCCGCGTTACTGGACCAAGCCGCCTTTCCCCTGACGCGACTCGGCTCGGCAGCCATCCGCGGCAAGGAGCACGAACTGGAGGGCTTCACGCTCGCCACTGAAGGGTAACCCGGTGGCTATACTGCCAGCCTGAAAACTGCCGAGCTCGATTACGAGCTGCCGCCGGAGCTCATCGCTCAAACGCCGATCGAGCCGCGGGACCATGCCCGTCTGCTGGTTATCCACCGCGACAGCGGGCGCATCGAGCACCGCCTGTTCCACGAGATCGGCGACTATCTCGAGCCCGGCGACGTGCTGGTGGCCAACGACAGCCGGGTCGTTCCGGCTCGGCTGCGCGGCCGCAAAGCCGGCAGCGGCGGCGCGGTGGAAGTGCTGCTGCTCCAGCCGGAGACGCCCCAAGTCTGGCGAGCTCTGGTGAAGCCGGGCCGGCGCGTGCGTCCCGGGATGGAGCTGGTATTCGATCCTACGCGGATGGCGAGTCCGGGAGAGGGCTGGGGTGAGGGAGCTCCGCTGTCTGCCGAGGTGCTGCCGGCGGACGAAGGGGAGCCCTCACCTAACCTCTCCCAGTCCTACGCGGACGGCGAAAGCGGTGGGAGAGGAACTGACCCAACTCGGCGACTTCGTTTCTCCCTCTCCGGCGGCGAGCTCGACCTTGCATTGGAGGCCTACGGCGATACACACCCTTGCATGTTTCGGTCCGTTTTCGCCGACCCCAAGCTCGCAGCGCAGTACGGGGGGCTGCACGTCAACGCGGTAGTTACTCGGACACGGAAACCAAGGGGTGGCGCCGCCAACGCGGGCTGTGCCAATCGAACGGCCAAGCACCCAGTCTGCCGCGCGTACTTCGCCGGGCTGCACCGCACTGTTGCCGACT
>DAIUFO010000165.1:0-8256 GCA_036844545.1 Chloroflexota bacterium | reverse complement strand
AGCACCGTCAGGACGCCAGGCAGCTCGCGTTTGATGTCGCGGATGCCGTCGATGGTCTGAACCGCCGAGTCCACCAAGTCCTCCTGGCCGGTGGACAGCGGGAACGTCAGCGTGTCGAAAATGAGCGCTTCGGCGGCTAACCCATACTCGCCGGTAGCGACAGCGTGGATTTCGCGCGCTACGCCGAGTTTGCGCTCCGCCGTCTTGGCCATGCCCTCGGCGCCGATGCACATGGCGATCACTGCCGCGCCGTGGTCCCGCACCAGCGGCAGCACCTTGTGCAGGCGGTCGGCCTCGCCAAGATGGATGGAGTTGACGATCGGCCGTCCGGGGTAGTGCTCCAGCGCCACCTGGATGACGTCCGCTTCCGTCGAGTCGATGACCAGCGGCACCTCGACCGCGGCCGAAAGGCGCCGTACCAGCTCGCGCATCTGCGCGGCCTCGTCGGTTCGCTCGGTGAGGGCACAGCACACGTCCAAAGCGTGGGCGCCTTCGTCGGCCTGACCGCGGGCGATCTGCACCACGGCCTCGTAATCGTCGGCCAGCAGCAGCTCTTTGACCTTGCGGCTGCCCTGGGTGTTCACTCGCTCGCCGACGATCAGCGGCCGCGGCTCCTGCCACAAGGACACTGCCCGTACGGCGCTGGCGATGCGCGGGTCTGAGTTCTGAGCTCTGAGTTCTGAGCTGCCAGCCGAGCCCGAACTCTGAACCCTGAACTCAGAACTCAGAACTGGCTTCAGATCCCGCGTCGCCGCCACAAAGGCCCGGATGTGATCTGGCGTCGTGCCGCAGCAGCCGCCGATCACGTTGGCCCCGAACTCGGCCACAAAAGCCCGCAGCTCGGCCGCCATGGGCTCCGGTCCCAACAGGTACACCGCCTCGCCAGAGCCGTCGTTCACCGGCAAACCGGCGTTGGGGATGCACGACACCGGCTTGGTCGAGTGCTGGCACAAGTAGCGGATGGGCTCGCGCATGTGCTCCGGACCGGTCGAGCAGTTCAGGCCGATGACGTCACATGGCAGTGCCTCCAGTGTGGCCAGCGCGCCCGAAACGTCCGTGCCCAACAGCATGCGGCCCGTGACGTCGAGGGTGATCTGCGCCTGGACCGGCACAACCCGGCCCGCGCTGGCCAGCGCGTCGCGGATGCCGAACAGCCCGGCCTTCAGCTCCAACATGTCTTGCGCCGTCTCCAGCAGCAGCAGGTCGACGCCGCCGGCCAGCAGCGCCTCCGCTTGATCTCTATACAGCTCGCGCAGCTCGCCAAAGGTAATGTCGCTGAGCGCGCGGTCGGTCGACGACGGCAGCATGCCGGTTGGTCCCATCGCGCCGGCCACGAACCGCTGGCCGAACCTGTCGGCCGCTCGCCGCGCGAGCCTAGCGGCTTCGTAGTTCAGTTCGTAGGTGCGCTCGCCCAGTCCCCACTCGGCCAACCGCCTGCGCGTCGCCTGGAAGGTGCACGTTTCCACAACGTCGGCGCCGGCCTCCAGGAAACTGCAGTGTATGTCCTCGATAACGTCAGGTTTGGACAGCACCAGGAAGTCGTTGCAGCCAACCTTGCCGCCAAAATCTTCCGCCGCCAGATTGAAGCGCTGGATGGAGGTGCCCATGGCGCCATCGAACACCAGCACCCGGGTCCGAAGGGCGTCAATGTACGACTGTGCCGGCGCCAGAAGCTGCTGCATTACCTTAACCTAATGACTCCATAAGCTAATTCCAAGCCAATTGTAGTACATGCAGCTAATGAACCCATAAGTCGTCGACTATGCTTGGGCATGAGCGATCCTACTGGGGAACGCCATCCCGCACTCGCTGGGCATCGGCTGATTTAGGGCAGCAGGACGCTGTCAGCGCCACCGGCAACAGGCAGGCGTTTACCGCTCGGCGCATCGTACAGGCCGGCTTCGAGGCGATAGCCTGGCGGCGGGCTGGGTAAATCATAGGTGGCCGTCAGCACCTGGCCTTTCACCCAGCGGTCTGTGCCGGCGGGTATGTCTACCTGGCTGACGAGCTTGCCGTCGGGACCGAGGACGTGAACGAACACCGTGTATGCCCTCTCGCCGTCGGCGAGCGCTTGCCACGTGAGCTGCACGTGAAGGGTTCCCGCTTGGGGCTGGGCGTCGTAGCCCAACAGCTCGGCGACGTCGCCGAAGCGTACATGAACCTCGTGCGCCAGCGGCGGTGGTGTGAACGAACGTGCCAGCGCTAAGACGTGGAGGTTGCCGATGCGAATGTCATTGACGCTGGCCGGGTAATCCCCCGCCGTCAGAGACGGCCGAACGCGGAAGCTGACCACGTCGCGGACGACGTCCCGCTCCCGCCAGGCTGTGGTGGGGTAGCGTTCGCCGCCGATGAGGTGGTCTTGCCGTTCGTCGCCGACGGCCACGCTGGCGTGCCGCGGCTCGGCCGTAGGCCCGCCGGACCACAGCAGCGTGATAGGCACGCTATCGCCCGGCGTGATGCCAGCGACCGGCGCCTGCGCGGCCTCCAGGCGCAGCGTGCCGAAGGGCACTCCGATCGGCGGAAGCTCAGCGGCCGCGGCGTTCTGAGGCGCGGCGTGGTCCACGATCACGCTGCCGAGGTCGACGGCCGGACCGAGCGGCTGGCCGGACATGGAGTCGTACGCCAGCACCCGCGGCATGTAGCGGCCGGGAAGCGTCCCGACCGGCACAATCAGCCCCGCGCGCTCGCGCAGCGTCTGGTCGGGAGCCCAGGCGTCGAAAGCGGCATAGCCGCCCAGCGGCAGGGTGTCGTTCTGCGCGGCGGCGCCATCCGGCCCCTCCAGGCGCAGCGACAGCTTGAAGGGACGCGCCGGCCCGGCCTCTCGCTGCCAGTCGAGCTCCACCCCGAGCGGCCGGCCTGCGGACACTGGGCGGTCCGGCTTGCTGGCGGCGACGAGGCGCATGCCGCTCAGGCTCGAGCTTGCCGGCTGCAGCGGACCGGCGGCCGAGCCGGCGAAATACTCCAGCCGCTGGCCGGCGAAATGGCTGTCGGAGGCCTGGTACCCGTCCGCCGCGAGCAGGCGCTCGGTGTCATGGTTGGGGTCATAACGCAGCAGGTCAGTCTCCAGGTACCAGACGCCGCCGGCGGCCAGCAGCTCGTTCACCGTCTGCCGCGTCGCCGCCAGCGTCTCCCGTGGCAGGAACTCCACTCGCTGGGGCAAGCCCGCTTGGAGGTGGCCGTAGTAGAAGTACAGTGGCGATTGGGAGACGCCGTCCAGGACCATTGCCTCGCCGGGCGCGGCGTGGCGGCTCAGGTAGGCGACCATCTCGCGGTAGCCGTTGGGCTGGAACTCGGCGCTGAAGTCCACGTTCCGGACGGTGTAGCCGGTGAGGCCCAGCAGGAACACGCCGCCCAGCGCTCCCGCTGCCCGTTGCCAGCGCCACAGCAGCACCAGCGCCGCTCCCAGCAGCAGCGCATAGGCCGGCGCGCCGGCGAACAGATAGCGGGGGTTGAAGTTGGTCTGGTGGAGCAGGGTCAGGACGCCGAACCCCACCGGCGTGAGCGCATAGGCCAGCACGAACGCCAGCAGGCCTCGCCGGGTGGCCAGGGCGCCGGCAATGCCCAGCACGATCAAGCCGCCGATGACGAGGCTGGGCCACAGCAGGTCTGCCGGTCGCACTGAGAAGCCGAAGTTGAATGCCTGGTAGGTTTCCGCCAGGTTGGCCCAGAAAACCTGCCAGCTCCCGCGCCCAACGTCGTAGTTCGCGATTGTCGAGCGGGCGTACAGCAGCCAGGGCGCATAGCCGGCGGCCAACGCCGCCGGCGCGGCCGCCCACGGCCACAGCCGGAGCTCGTGCCGCCGACAAAGCCAGATCGCTCCGACCAGCAGCTCCAGGCCGACGATGGGAATGTCGTAGTAGTGGCTGAACAGCGCGGCCAGGGCGGCCACGACGTACGCCGGCAGCAGCGACGGCCGGCGCAGCGCCAGCAACAGCAGCACGAACGACAGCGCTCCTGTGAAGGCCATCAGTCCGTTGTCGCGGACTTCCCTGGCATAGAAGATAAAGACCGGGTTGGCGGCGACGACGAACGCCGCGGCCAGGCCGAGCCGGCGGCTGCCCAACAACCGGCCCAACTGATAGGTCAGCGGCGCCAGCAGCGTGCCGTACAGCACCGGCAGCAGCCGGATGGCGAAGGCGCTTACGCCAGCCAGCCCCATCCAACCTTGCAACAGGGCCAGGAACAGCGGCGGGTGCGGCTCGTTGAACGCCACCGAGCCCATGAATGAGCCCTGGTAGGCGATCTGGATGAAGAACGCCTCGTCGCTGTGGAAGTTGACGTAATCGAGCCGAAGTACCCGCACGAGGAAGGCGAACAGCGTTACCGCTGCCACCGCCGCGAGCCAGCGGCCGGCGGCTCGGCGGCTCGGCACGGAATCTATACTGTGCGCCGTGACCCGCGGGCAGCCGGCTAGCTCGGCCCGGCTGCTCAGGCCGGCGGTCGTCGCCATCCTGGCACTCTATCTCGTCCTCGCCCTCATCTACAACTCGGCCACGCCTATTTTCGAGGCAAGCGACGAGTTCCGGCACTACTTGACCGTCCGCTACCTGGTCCTGAACCACGCCCTGCCGCTGATCCAATCGTCGGACGATCCCTTCGCCCCCTGGCAGGAAGCTGGCCAGCCGCCGCTCTACTACTTCGCCGGCGCGGCGATCAGCGGCTGGGTGGACACCAGCAACCTACCCCAGATTACCGACTTCAACCCCCATGCCCAGGCCGGCGTGCCCTCGACCAGTCCCGACAGCAAGAACCTGTTCGTGCATTCCGCGGCGGAGGACTTCCCATACTACGGCGTCAGCCTGGCGGCGCACCTGGTGCGGCTGTTCTCGATCATGCTCGGCGCCGGGACGGTGTATCTCACCTACCGGCTGGCACGTACGGTCGCGCCGGGCTTTCCGGCAGTGGCCCTGCTGGCCATGGCCCTGGTGGCCTTCAGCCCGCAGTTCCTGTTCGTGTCGGCGTCTATCGACAACGACAACCTGGTCACGCTCGCTTCGACGGCCGCGCTGCTGCTGATGGCTCAAATCGGTTTAGGGGCGCTCACCGGGCGGAGGCTGTGGCTGTTGTCGGGGACCATCGGCGTGGCCATGCTGTCCAAGCTGAGCGGACTGGGCCTGCCGCCCCTGGCGGCCATCGTCGTGGCGGCTCAGTCCGTGAAAGCGGGTGGCCGGCGCAAGACCGCGGAGCGGCTGCTGGTGCTGGCCACCATGCCGGTGGCCCTTAGCGGCTGGTGGTTCGTCAGGAACTGGCTGGTGTACGGCGAGCCGACGGGCCTGCGCACCTGGGCAGAGCTGGTGCACACCCGCTCCGCGGATGCGCTCGAGCTGCTGAGCGAGGCGCCCGGGCTGTTTTTCAGCTACTGGGCAGTGTTCGGGGCCTTCGACATCCAGGCGGACGGC
The DNA here is from genome assembly GCA_036844545.1 of Chloroflexota bacterium. Taxonomy (GTDB): domain Bacteria; phylum Chloroflexota; class JAJPGV01; order JAJPGV01; family JAJPGV01; genus DATGVV01. Next base: position 2,857 of record DAIUFO010000165.1, on the reverse strand, counting down.
TGGGTCTACGGGGTGTACCTGGCGCTGTCGATTGCCGGGATCGTGGGCCTCGTGACAGCTCGCCGGCGGCTGCCGGCCAGGCGGGCGGTACTTGTCCTGGCGGCCTGGTTCGCCATCGAGCTCCTCGCGCTGGTGCGCTGGACGATGTCCATCTCGGCTTCGACCGGGCGCCTATTGTTCCCCGCCATCGCCGCGCTGGCAGTTCTCCTCGCGCTCGGCTTGCTGATGCCGCTGCCGCCCAGGCGGCAGCCATTCGCCGCGGCGGGTGTGTCGGCGCTGCTGCTCGGGCTCGCCATCTACATGCCCTTGCGCTACATCTTCCCGGCCTACGAGCGGCCAGCCATCGCCAGCTCCCGGGCCGCCATCGGGCAACCGTCGCAAGCCGGGCAGATCACCTATGGCGGTAAGCTCGCATTGCTGGGCTACGACCTCTCGCCCGCAATGGCGCAGCCCGGCCACGACGTGGGTCTGCGGCTCTACTGGCAGGTCCTGGCTGGCATGGACCAGAACTACTCCGTCACCACCCAGCTCCTGACTGGCGAGGGCGCGGTGGGCCAAGACGACTCCTTCCCAGGCCAGGGCCGGATCGCCACGCGGCGGCTCCGGGCTGGCCAGTACTTCAGCGATACGTACACCATCCGTATCTCGGCGACTGCTCGTCCGCCACTGATTGCGCAAGTCAAGGTGGGCCTGTATGACGACCGGCTGGCCAAGCTGCCAGCAGTGGATGGCGCCGGCCAGGAGCTGGCCGAGCCGATCGTCGGCGAGCTGGCCATACAAGGTCCCGCCGGCGTCGCGCAGCCTGGTCCTACGCCGCTGGTGAGCTTCGGGGACGAGGTCGGCCTGCTGGCCGGCACAGCCGATCCGGAAACGGTTGCCGCGGGCGGGACGGTGAACGTCAAGCTCCGCTGGCAGGCACAACGGCGCATGTCGCGGCCGTACACGGTCTTCGCGCACCTGGCCGACGATACAGGCAGGCCGATGGCCCAGCATGACGCGCAGCCCCGCGAGGGTGCCTTCCCCACCACCTGGTGGGCGACCGGCGAGGTTATCGACGACACGCTGCAACTGGCCGTCCCAGCCGGCACTCCGCCAGGCCGCTACCAACTGTTAGTGGGCGCCTACGAGCAGCCATCGCTCCGGCGCCTCGCCGCGAGCACGGGAGGCGACGCCTTCCGACTGGCCTCCATCGCTGTTTTGCCAGCCTCGTAAAAGCCCAGGCCGGGGAAATGTGCGCACCGCAACCCCCGGGGCGTCTCATAAATCCGGGTTACCGGAGATAGCCTTGGCTACAGGCGACGGTGGGTCGATTCGTATTTGGAGGAACTGTTTGCCGAGCTGCCTGCCATCCGAGCTGCCTCCGTCAGCCGGCGCGACCAGGTATTCGGTCCGACGTGCTTCAACGGCTCGGGTTTGCCGATGCCCTCGAAGGGATCGCGACCGCCTTGTCACAAAGCGCCGCCAAGGTTGGCTCGTGCTTCGCTGCAGCTTGTGTGGATCATCTTACTTGTACCGGAATATCGTACGGTATCAGGCGGCGCATCGAGGACTTGGGAGCAGTCCAAAGCCGCCGATTTCAGCGCTGAACGTCAGATAGCGAGGATGCGAATATTTGTGCGACCGGCGGCCAATGCTCGCATATCGTCGGGGTCGCTCGTGAGCAGGATACACGGAGCGTTTCGAACGGCCTCGGCCATGATTTGAGCATCAGCGGCATCGTCAAGTCCGGCCAACCCCAGCAATTCGCCAGCTCGGCGCGCCAGGCGGGGACCCACGAAGCTGAGGAACGTCTGGCGCAGCACTTGGTGAATCGCCGCATCCTGAGTGCCGCCGCGGAGAGTCTGTGTGAGGACCACCGGCGGAACAATGATGTGCCCGCCTTCATCAAGGGCCCCCTGAATTGCCTGGCGCACTATGCGATTGCCTCGACTGGCGGCAATCACGGCGCCAGAATCGAGGATCAGTCTCTGAACCAGGTCCGACCTTCTTCGATCTCCTCTTCCGACAAAGGTCCGTACTTGTCGTCCATGTCGCGAAGGTACTCATCCATGGCTCGCCGGCGTTTCTCTTCCTCAAGCTGGCGCTGGAGGCCCTTGGTCGCAAATGCTGAAATCCCATTTGGCCCTGAGTAGCGGCGAACCTCGCGCGCCAGCTCAGCCGGGACAGATATAGACAGCTTTTCGACGGCCATAGTCGAATACTACCATGGTGGTATTCGACTACCGTCCCTAAACGTCGAGGTTGCGGACGCTTTTGGCGTGGGTTTGGATGAACTTCTTGCGCGGCGGGACGGCGTCGCCCATGAGCATGTCGAAGGTTTCGTCGGCTTCGATGGCGTCCTCGATGTTGACGCGCACGAGCGTGCGGAACTCCGGGTTCATAGTGGTGTCGAACAGCTCGTCGGCGTTCATCTCGCCCAGGCCCTTGTAACGCTGGATGTCCGGCTTGCCCTTGCTGTTCAGGCCCTTGAGGATGCGGTCGCGATCCTCGTCGGTGTAGGCATACTGCACCTGGCGGCCGCTGGTGACCTTGTACAGCGGCGGCAGCGCGATGTACAGGTGCTGCATGCCGTTGTCGTCGATGAGCCGCGGCATGTGGCGGAAGAAGAACGTCAGCAGCAAGGTGCGGATATGCGAGCCGTCGACGTCGGCGTCGGTCATGATGATGACCTTGCCGTAGCGCAGCTTCTCGATGTCGAAGTTCTCGCCGAAGTTGGTGCCGATGGCCGTGATCAAGTACTTGATCTGGTCCGAGTCGAGCATCTTGTCCAGCCGCGCCTTCTCGACGTTCAGGATCTTGCCGCGCAGCGGCAGGATGGCCTGGAAGCGCCGGTCGCGGCCCTGCTTGGCTGAGCCAC
>DAIUFO010000164.1:0-8256 GCA_036844545.1 Chloroflexota bacterium | reverse complement strand
CTACATGTACACGCGCTTCGCCGTGCCGGTGAAAGCCAACCTGTCCCGCCAGGTGCTGTTCCACAGCGCTCGCAGGGGGACAGTTTTTGCGCGGACAATCGAGAAAGCGCGCTTCTACTTGTTCCACAACTGGGTGCAGAACTACAACTTCAGCCGCCAGGATAACGAAGTCGCCGGCCCCTGCCGCTACTGGACGCCCGAACACTTATCGGCCACGGATTCGCACCTGGTGCTGCTGCGCAAGGTAGTCGTGGAACAGTCACGCGACGCGCTTCGACGTCAGGCCGCTGCTCCGGTGGGAAAGCCGCTTAGTGGCGGCGACACCCTCACCCAGCCTCTCCCGCACGCGGGAGAGGAGCGAATTAAGGTGACCTCATGACCGCTCTCGATCCCCGCGCCGCCGGCGCCAAGCGGCTGCAGGGCAGGATCGCCATCATCACCGGCGGCGGCCAAGGCATCGGTCGAGCCACCGCGCGGCGCATGGCCGAGGAGGGCGCGACCATCATGATCGCTGAGCGGAACGTCGCGGGCGCGGAGCGCACCCGCGACGAGCTGCGCGAATACGGAGCCACCGCCGAGATGCACCTCGCAGACATCAGCGAGCCCGAAGCCGCCAAGGCATTGATGGCGGCCACGAAGGAACGCTTTGGCCGCATCGACATCCTCGTCAACAACGCCGGCGGGGCCATGTACAGCCCCCAACTCGGCTGGGAATACACGCCAGAGCAGATCCTGGCCAACGTGCAGAACAATTTCTTCACCACCATGTGGTGCTGTTGGGCGGTGCTGCCCTACATGGTCGAGCAGAAATCTGGGGCCATCGTGAACGTCGGCTCCAATGCCCCGCAGGGCACCGGACGCTTACCCTACGCCGCTTCCAAGGGAGGGGTATTTGCCATCACAACCAGCCTGGCCCTGGAGACCGCTGAGCTCGGCATTCGCATCAACTGTGTGGCCCCGCATTGGAGCGTGTCTGAGGATCCGAGCGATCAACTGGTGACCCGCATTCCTGGTGAAGCAGCGCGGCCGCCGTCACAAGAGCGTAAGCTGCGCCAGTCGCTGGCCGAGCGCCACCTGCAGAATATCCCCATGCGACGCCCCGGATTGAAAGAGGAGCAGGCGGCAGCTATCACCTTCCTCGCTTCGGACGACGCCTCGTTCATCACGGGCCAAATCCTCAGCGTTGGTGGTGGCGCCAGAGGCTGGTAACACCAGCACAAGCGCGGGCCGCGGCGCGATGGCCTTTAGCTGTACCTCGCCACAGATTGCCAGGGCACGTCGACCGGCACGATCTTCTCGTCGCTGCAGAGGTGGGCGTAGTCGGCGGAGCCATCTAGCCCAGGCGGATCGATGCCCTCTGCCAGGGCGCGGGCAGTCTGCAGCATCCAGCGGCGGAAGCGGGTGATGGCCACGTCCGTGGCGCCCAGGTGCTCGCGTGTCCGGTCGTAGATCGGGCCCATGCTCTCGACCAGGGTGAAGTCCTGGCTGGTGATGCCTTCGATGCCCGACCAGTTGCCATTCTTCATGGCCACGCGGTCCTGCAGGTGCTTGTTGGCCCGGTTTCGGGCGGGCCGAAATTGGTCGTCCACGTGGAATTGAGCGACGTGGTCGTCCAGCAGCGGACCTTTATGGTTGCAGCGCATGCTGAAGAAGTAGTTGTGCTCGTCGTCGATCGGCACCCAAGCCTGGTGATTGACGATCTCGATGCCGTCACCTGTGCGCTGCAGCGGCGTCATCACGTAGCAGGGCGCCACGAACAGCGTGACCCGCACGTACTTGGCGCGATCGGGATCCGTGTCCGGCTTCCGGATAGCGCCGTAGCGGAAACCATAGGGCCGGTCCTCGACTTCGAACACGGGCCGGTGGTCCGATGGCCGGCCACGGATGTCGGAGGAGTGCAGGAAATCGGAATGCACCGAGTCGATGCTGCCCTCCAGGCCCTGGGCGTAGTTGCAGTCCTCGAGCACCTTGTTGATCTCGATCTGGTCGGGCCGAGCGCGGGTCCACTCCCAGGCGGGAAACGATGGCTGCCTTTCAGGCGGTCCCAGGTAGACCCAGATGATGCCCGCGACCTCATGCGTGCCGTAAGCGGGGTGCTTGATCCGAAACCGAAACGTACTGTCTTCCGGCTCCGAGGGTGTGTCGACGATATTGCCGCGGACGTCTACCTTCCAGCCGTGGTAGATGCAGCGCAGGCCGCACTCCTCGTTGCGGCCATAGGCCAGCGACGCCCCGCGGTGAGAGCAGTTCTCATCCAGCAGGCCGACCTGGCCGGAAGTGTCGCGAAAGGCAACGAAATTCTGGCCCAGCAAGCGGATCTGCTTAGGCTCGCCGTCAGGCTCCAGTTCCCGGGACAGCATGGCCGGCATCCAATAGCGGCGCATCAGCTCGCCCATCGGCGTGCCCGGGCCCACGCGCGTGAGCAGCTCATTCTCTTCGCGTGTCAGCATGCTACTTGCTCGCCTCTGAGTTGGGGAGGAACGACCAATCGAAGACCTGGCTCTCCGTCGGCGGCGCGGGCAGGTTCAGTGCCGCCTGGTCGAGCTTGAACAGCAGCGACCACCACTCGGCCTTGGAACATGTCGCCGAATTGTACGATGTCAGGTGGGTGAGCACGGGGCGCAGAAGGAGGACATCATGCTGAGCGAGGAACTGAACGAACGGCTGACCAGGGTTGGTCCGGGTACGCCGGCCGGCGAGCTGCTGCGGCGGTACTGGTGGCCAGTAGCGGCCGCGGCCGAGATCGCGTCACGTCCGACCAAGAAGGTGCGCTTGCTGAGCGAGGACCTGGTCCTGTTCCGCGACCGCTCCGGACAGCTGGGCCTCATCGCCGAGCGCTGCCCGCACCGGCGCGTGTCGTTGGTGCATGGCATCCCGGAGCCCGAAGGCATCCGCTGCCCATATCACGGCTGGCTCATGGACCGAGAGGGCAACTGCCTGGAGCAGCCGGCAGAGCCACCCGACAGCAATTTCAGAGACAAGATCAAGGTCGCCGCCTATCGGGTGCAGGAACTGGGCGGACTCGTGTTTGGCTACCTGGGCCCTGAGCCGGCGCCACTGCTGCCCCGATACGACGAATTCGTATGGGATAACGCCGTGCGCGAGATCGGCGCCACGGTCATCCCGTGCAATTGGCTGCAGATCATGGAGAACTCCCTGGACGGTACGCACGTCGAGTGGCTGCATGGCTATTACGGCAACTACGTGCGCCAGCTGCGAGCCGAGGAGCGGGGCGAGCCCTTTCGGCCGCGGCCCGCGCGCCACCACACCAAGATCGGCTTCGACCTGTTCGAGCACGGCATGGTCAAACGTCGCATCGAAGAGGGCGGCACCGAGGACGACGACGATTGGAAAGTCGGCCACGCGCTCGTCTTCCCGTGCGTGCTTGCCAACCCTACGATGCAGATCCGGGTGCCGGTGGACGACACCCACACCTGGCACCTGTGGTACACGGCCACGAAGGTGAACCTGCCGATCCCGGTGCAAGCGCGGGTGCCGTTCTACGACATTCCCTGGCAGACGGAGGCGGGCGAGCTCATCACCGACTTCGTAGACGGCCAGGACATCATGAGCTGGGTGTCGCAGGGCGAGATCGCCCAGCGCCACCTGGAAAAGCTGGGTGCTTCAGATGTCGGCATCATCCTCTACCGCCAGGTGCTGAAAGACCAGATTGACCGCGTCGAGCGCGGCGAGGATCCGCTGGGAGTCATCCGCGATCCGGCCAGGAACCAGATCATCGAGCTGCCGCGTGAGCGGGTGCACCATGGTGAGCGTCGAGGCGTGCAGCTCGAAGACGATGGCCGTGTGCGCGTGGGCGGGCGGCCGAACGCGCCCGAGTACGTGGCGCGGATGCGCGAGCTGAGGCGGCAGGCAGACGAAACCGGGGACGGTCTGCTGTCGGAGCCACCACTCGTCCTCGTCGATTCCACGCATACTGTCGTCGCGGAGCTCGCCTGACGCCGCTGCGGTTAGGCGTCGCCGGGACCGGCGCGGCCGAGTACGAGATCCAGGCCGCGGTCCGCCATCCCGGAATCGAGCTGACGGCCCTGGCCGACATCGACGCTGAGGCATTGGCCAGCGCCTGCGAGCGCTACGGCGTCGCGGGATTTCCGAACGTCGAAGCCTTGTGCGACAGCGGCCTGGTGGACGCCCTCTTCATCGGCACGCCAACGGACCTGCACACCGAACATGCGCTTACTGCCATCGAAGCCGGCAAGCATGTGGTCCTCGCCAAACCGATGGCGCTGAACCTCGCCGATGGGCAGCGCACGATTGCCGCCGCGGAGGCGCGAGGGGTGCATCTGATCGTAGGCCACAGCCAGAGCTATGAGCCGGCCGTGAAGCGTATGCGCGAGATTGTCGTGTCGGGCGAGCTGGGCCGGCTGGGCATGATCAACAGCTGGTACTACACGGACTGGATCTATCGGGGCCGCAAGCCATCCGAGCTGCAAACCGAGCTGGGTGGCGGCGTGGTGTACCGACAGGGTGCGCACCACTTCGACATCGCGCGGGTGCTTGGCGGCGGGCTGGCGCGCAGCGTCCGGGCCATGGCCGGCCGTTGGGATCAGCAGCGGCCCACCGAAGGCGCCTACGCGGCGTTTCTGGAGTTCGAAAGCGGAGCCGCGGCCACGCTGGTGTTCAACGGCTACGACCATTTCCGCACTACGGAGCTGGGATTTCCGATTGGCGAGGGCGGGAACGAAGTCCGGGATGAGGTTTACGGACAGGCGCGCGCCGCCATTGCGGCTCGGCCGGCTGACGAGCTGGCGCTGAAGAAGGAGCGCCGCATGCGACAGCCAGGGGAACGGCGCCAGGCGTTTTACGGGCTGACCATCGTCAGTTGCGAGCGCGGAGACATCCGGCAGTCGCCCGATGGCCTGCTGGTCTACGGCGACGAGGGGCCGCGGGAAGTCCCGCTGCCGCGGGGCGTCACGGGGCGTGACTTGATGCTGGACGAGCTGTACCAAGCGGTCGTGTCCGACACGCCAGCGCTCCACGACGGCCGCTGGGGCATGGCCACGCTCGAACTCCAGCTCGCCGTCCTCGAGTCGGCGCGGGAACGGCGAGAAGTGCTGCTGTCGCACCAGGTAGCTTACCGGGGTTAGGCGTTTCCTTCCTTCAAGAGCATGGTGTCCAGTAGGCAAAGCCTAGCCCGGTCACCGCGTGATGAGCCGGAATGTAGTCGACTACGGTTGCTTTTGTGCTGGGAAACGCGCCGGCGGTTACCAGCCACGAACGGATCTCGCCGGTGCCACCGCGGAGTGTGGCCGAGTCGAAACCGAACAGGTGCTCGAGCGGCTCGAGGTTTGCAGCGCCGATGCGGTCCAGGAACCAGCGATCGAGCGGCTCGTCGATCCACCCGGCGCGCGGCCCCATGGGATCGTGCGACAGACCGCCTGAGCCAATGATGGCGATGCGCTCGGGCCAGCTTGCCAGTACCCCGGCCATGGCCGCCCCAAGATCGAGGCAGCGTTTGGCGCTGGGCAGAGGCGGATGGTAGGCGTTCACAAAGGTGATGACTGTTGGGATGTGGCGCTCGACCAGCCCCAGCACGTTGGACAGACGCGTGAACGCATGTCCCAGGCCCGCGGCGGGCCGGCCCAATGGCTGCAGCTCCTCGATGTAGGCGAAGTCGAAGCCCCGCGACAGCAAGCCCTCGAGAAGAAAGCGAGCCAGGGCAGGCTGACCCTTGACGGTGATGTGGTTCTGATCGTGGGGCTGGCCTAACAGCCCGAGGTTTAAGGTCCCGGATGCTTCCTCCCCCAGAAACATGGCGAACGCCGGCACGAACGCCTTGGAAAAGACTTCGCCCTGATCGTCGCCGACGATGATCACGGCGTCCGGCTCATACTCCTCGAGCTGGGCGCGGAGGGTGGCGAAGTTTCGCTGGATGCGATCGACGTAGCCTTCCAGGACGTCTCGCGTCTCCTCTCGGAGCGCGGGAGGCTGGGGCAACCCTCGAGTCAGCACCTCCTGCAGCTTTGGCCAATCCTGCACTTGGGCGAACATCGACGGCGCGTGCGACGATGCCAAACCGAACCCTAATGGCATGCGTTCGTCTCCTCGGGGGCGCGGGATCTGGGCAACCGGCCCAAGGCCATGGTATCATCCGGCCCGCTGCCGGCGAGCCGGCTGCTTATTTAGCTTCAAGGGGCAAACGCATGCCGGAAGTGCTGAGGTTAGGCTTTGCCGGGCTCGGTGAAGCGGCCACCCTGGTGTTGCCGGAAATCGCCGAGTTGCCCTATATCAGGCTCACCGCCGCGGCCGATCCGCGGCCCTCCGCGCTGGAGCGATTCCGCGCCGACATTGGCGGACAAGCGTTCGGCAGCATCGAGGAGCTGTGCCAGAGCCCGAACGTGGACGCGATCTATGTGGCCACGCCCCACGAGCTCCATGCCCAGCATGCCACCATGGCCCTCGAAAGCGGCAAGCATGTGATCGTCGAAAAGCCGATGGCGCTGTCGATCGACGACGCCGAGGCCATGAATCAGACGGCCGACCGCTGTGGCGTGAAGCTGCTGTGTGGCCACACCAAGAGCTTCGATCCGCCGATCCGCAAGATGCGCCAGCTCATTCGCGAGGGACGCATCGGGCTGGTGCGGATGATCAACACCTGGAACTACAACGACTTCATGGTCAGGCCGTATCCCAATCGTGAGCTCGAAGTCAGCCACGGGGTAGTGCTGAACCAAGGGCCGCACCAGGTCGACGTCGTCCGGCTGTTGGGCGGCGGCATGGTGCGCAGCGTTCGGGCCATGACCGGAGTGTGGGACCCGACACGGCCGCCGGGCGCCTTCAGCTGCTACCTGGAGTTCGAAGATGGGATGCCGGCCACCATCATCTTCAGCGGTTATGGCTATTTCGACACTGCCGAGCTGACCTGGTGGCTGGGCGAAGCGAGCTACGCGGGCCGGAACCAGGACTCGCGGCGGGCATTCAATCGCATCCGCGGCCCGGAGCGAGAGCGCACCCTGGAAGAGCTCAAGGAAGGCACCCGCTACGGCGAGCGGAAGCGGGAGGGCGGCCCCTCCGCCCATGGCTGGGGCGCTGGCGACTTCAGCCACACGGTAGGCCACCAACGCTTCTATGGGCTCACCCTCGTGAGCGGTGAGAAAGGCGAGATGCGCCAGTCCCAAGATGGCATCCTGCTCTATGGCGAGGAAAGCATCGAGGACATCCCTGTGGGCGACGGTTTGTTTGGGCGGCAGGCCGAGGTGACCGAGCTGTACAACGCGGTGGTCCACGGCCGCCACATGTTCCACGATGGTCGTTGGGGCGAGGCCACGCTGGAGGTTTGCCTCGGCATCCTCCAGTCGGCGGCCGAACGAAAGGAGGTCTACATGACACGGCAGGTGCCAGTTGGCGACTAGGAGAACTTCCCTCGCTTGGCTGGCCATCGTCTTCCTAGCCCTGACGGGCTGTGGGGCTGCGTCCTCCTCAACCCCATCTTTGAGCGGCGTGGCCGCGGCCGCGAGCAAGCCCGCGGCAGGTGGTGCCTGGGAGCAGCTGCTGGCGGACGGGCGCAAGGAGGGGACGGTGGTGGCCATCGCGCCGCCATTCCCGGCGCTGCGCCAGGCGTACACCGACCAATTCAAGAAGGACACCGGCATCAACCTCGAGTACCTCGGCCTGCCCACTACTGAGGGCAGCGCCCGAGCCGAGCGCGAAACGACCGCTGGCAAGCCGACGATGGACGTGCTGGTCAGCGGTGGAAGCGAGCTGCTGACGCTGCTGCCCAAGGGCTTGCTGCTGCCAATTGCCCCCATGTTGTCGATGCCCGAGGTCGTGGATCGCTCGAAATGGCAGGACGGCAAGCTGCTGTACATGGACGAGCAGCAGCAGTACATCTTGCGCACGGCCTCGACCGTTTACGGCGGGCTGCTGATTAACACCAAGCTCGTGCCGGATGGCGCCATCAAGAGCTGGAACGACCTGCTCAAGCCCGAATGGCAGGGTAAGATCAGCTCCTTCGACCCACGCTCGCCAGGTCCGGGCGCTGGTGAGGCCAGCAACCTGCTGTATCGCTTGGGCCCTGACTACGTCTCCAACCTGTATCTCGGCCAAAAGGTGGTCTCCAGCACGGACGAGCGGGCGGTGGTCGAAGGTGTGGCTCGCGGCACGTATGTCATGGCCCTGGCGTCGGCGTTCCAGTTTGTGGAGCAGTTCAAGAAAGAGGGCTTCCCGCTGAAGATGATCTTTCCCGATGGCGCGCCCGGGTACCTATCGGGCGGCTACAGCGTGGTGAAAGTGCCCAAA
>DAIUFO010000163.1:0-8257 GCA_036844545.1 Chloroflexota bacterium | reverse complement strand
TGGATGACCAAGTTCCGCTTGCGCGCCTACAAGCACTTCCTCAACCGGCCAGTGCCGAACTGGGGCGGCGATCTGTCCGGAATCGACTTCGACAACATCTTCTACTACATCAAGCCGGCCGCCGAACAGGGTAAGACCTGGGGCGACGTGCCGGAGTACATCAAAGAGACCTTCGACAAGCTGGGCATCCCCGAAGCGGAGCGCAAGTTCCTGTCCGGCGTGTCGGCCCAGTACGAGTCCGAGGTGGTCTACCACTCCATCCGTGAGGACCTCGAGAAGCAGGGCGTCATCTTCACCGACATGGACACCGGCCTGCGCGAGCACGGCGACCTGGTCAAGAAGTACTTCGGCACGGTAATCCCGCCCAACGACAACAAGTTCGCGGCGCTCAACAGCTCGGTCTGGTCGGGCGGCTCGTTCGTGTGGGTGCCGGCCGGCGTGAAGGTGGAGGTCCCGCTGCAGGCCTACTTCCGCATCAACGCCGAGAACATGGGCCAGTTCGAGCGCACGCTCATCGTGGCCGAGCCAGGCAGTTTCGTGCATTATGTGGAGGGCTGCACCGCGCCGATCTGGACCACCGACTCGCTGCACAGCGCGGTCGTCGAGCTGATCGCTCTGGAGGGCGCGCGCATCCGCTACACCACCATCCAGAACTGGTCCAACAACGTCTACAACCTGGTCACCAAGCGGGCCATGGCCTATCGCGACGCAACGGTCGAGTGGGTTGACTGCAACCTCGGCTCCAAGCTGACCATGAAGTACCCGGCCGTCTACCTGATGGAGCCGGGCGCGCACGGCGAGGTGCTGTCGGTGGCCATGGCCGGCAAGGGCCAGCACCAGGACGCCGGCGCCAAGATGGTCCACGTGGCGCCCAACACGACCTCGATCATCACCTCCAAGTCCATCGCCAAAGGCGGGGGGCAGACAACCTACCGCGGCCTGGTCAAGGTCTACAACGGCGCCCACGACGTCAAGTCCAAAGTGCGCTGCGACGCGCTGCTGATGGACGACGATTCGCAGTCCGACACCTACCCCTACATGGACATCGAGGACGAGCAGGTCGACATCGGCCACGAGGCCACGGTCTCGAAGGTCGGCGAGGACCAGCTCTTCTACTTGATGAGCCGCGGCCTGACCGAGGTCGAGGCCACCAACATGATCGTCAACGGCTTCATCGAGCCGATCGCCAAGGAGCTGCCGATGGAGTACGCCGTCGAGCTCAACCGCCTGGTCCAGCTCGAGATGTCAGGAAGCGTCGGCTAGACAGCAATCCCCATGGCATTCACCCGCGAGACCGTCGAGCGGCTGAGCTCGGAGCGGTCTGAACCAACCTGGCTGCGAGAGGCGCGCCTAAAGGCGTGGCAGCAGTTTGAAGCCACGCCCATGCCGGACTCGTCCAAGGACGAGGACTGGCGCAGGACTGACATCTCGAAGCTCGACCTGTCGGCTTACGCGCCGTCGCTCGACGGCGCCAACACGCCGATACTCAGCGGCGCGGACTCTCTACCGGCCGGCGTCATCTTCACATCCCTGGAACAGGCGGTCAAAGACCATCCCGATCTCGTTCGCGAGCACCTGGCCGATCACGACGGCAAGTTCCTGTCCCTCAACGCCGCCCTCTGGGCAGGTGGAGCCTTCGTCTACGTCCCGCCGGACGTGCAGCTGGAGCTGCCCCTGGTGGCCAGCTTCGGCGAGGGCGCCGAGGCGGTCTTTCCACGCACCCTGATCGTCGTGGACCGCGGCGCGTCGTTGGTGTACATCGATTGCTTCGCGGGCGCCGGGTCGTCCATCTTGGGCACGAAGGGCGAAGCCGCGGCGGCTTCTCACCTATCCTCCGCTTCCACCCATGTGGTCGTCAAGGACGGCGCCAAGCTGTCCTACGTCAGCCTGCAGGAGCGCGGCGAGCAGACTTGGCACTTCTCCACCGAGCGCGCGGTCATCGGCCGCGACGCCAAGGCGGACATCGTCGTCGCCGCGCTGGGCGGGCTCGTCTGCAAGAGTTATGTCGAGACGGTGCTGGCCGGCCCTGGCGCAGAGGGCAACCTTGTGGGCGTGGTCCTGACCGACGGCCAGCAGCACATCGACCACCAGACCTTGCAGGAGCACCTGGCGCCGCACACCACCAGCAACCTGCTGCTCAAGTCAGCCGTCAAAGGCCACTCGCAGTCGATCTTCGCCGGCCTGGTGCGCATGCCGCGCGAGGCCCAGCAGAGCGATGCGTTTCAAGAAGCCCGCGCCCTGCTGTTGAGCGAGCACGCCAGGGCTGACGCCATCCCCAAGCTGGAGATCGTCGCCAGCGACGTGCGCTGCACGCACGCCGGCGCCATCGGCCAGGTGGACTCCGAGCAGAAGTTCTACCTCATGAGCCGCGGCATCCCCAAGGACGAAGCCGAGCGCCTGATCGTCACCGGCTTCTTCGAGCCTGCGCTCGAGCGCATCCCCGTGGAAACGGTCCGCGAAAGCACCCGCAAAGCGCTCGCCTCCCGCCTGGAGCTGATCCATGGCTGAGTCCAAGCTGTCCCCTCTTCCCGCCGCGGCGGGAAGAGGCTAGGTGAGGGCGCGCCAATGGCTAAGTCAAGTGTCCCCTCGCCCGCCGCGGCGGGAGAGGGCTAGGGTGAGGGAACCCAATGCCTGACTTTGTGCCCGTTGCCAAGACCGCGGACATCCCTAACGAGACCAGCGTTCGCGTCGACCTAAACGGCCGAAAGATCGCCCTCTTTCACGTTGGCGACAACTTCTACGCCGTCGACGACACCTGCACCCACGAGGAGGCATCGCTGTCAGAGGGCACCCTGTATCTCGACGAGGACGAGCCTCAGGTCGAATGCCCAAAGCATGGAGCAACCTTCGAGATCAGCACCGGCCAGGTCTTAACCCTGCCCGCCGTCAAGTCCGTCCGCGGTTACGAAACCAAGGTCGACGGCGATACCGTGCTCGTCGCGACGGAGCCCAAGTCGTGAACGTGGCCCAAATCCGCAAGGACTTCCCCATCCTGGAGAGGCAGATCAACGGCAAGCCGTTGGTGTACCTCGACAGCGCGGCGACGTCGCAGAAGCCGCTGGCGGTGATCGACGCACTCGACCACTATTACCGCACCTACAACGCCAACGTGCATCGCGGCGTGTACTCCATCTCCGAGGAGGCCACCGAGGCCTACGAAGGCGCGCGCGACAAAGTCCAAGCGTTCATCGGCGCCGCCCAACGCGAGAGCGTCATCTTCGTGCGGAATACGACCGAAGCCATCAACTTGGTGGCCTACGCCTGGGGCCGAGCAAACGTCCACCAGGGCGACGAGATCGTCCTCACCGAGCTGGAGCACCATTCCAACCTGGTGCCGTGGCAGATTTTGGCGGCCGAGAAGGGCGCCATCCTCAAGCACATCCCCGTGCTGGACGACGGCACGCTGGACATGGACCAGGCGTACCAGCTCATCACAGAGCGCACCAAGCTGGTGGCCGTGAGCCACATGTCCAACGTCCTCGGCACCATCAACCCGGTCAAGGAGCTGGCCCGGCTGGCGCATGCGGCCGGCGCCGTCATCCTGCTCGACGGTGCCCAGAGTGTGCCTCACATGCCCGTCGACGTGCAGGACCTCGACTGTGATTTCCTGGCCGCTTCCGGCCACAAGATGCTGGCGCCTATGGGCAGCGGCTTCCTGTACGGCAAAGTCGAGCTGCTGGAGGCGATGCCGCCATTCATGGGCGGCGGCGACATGATCCGGCAGGTGTGGCTGGATCACGCCTCCTATAACGACCTGCCCTGGAAATTTGAGGCGGGCACGCCCAACGCTGCCGACGCCATCGGTCTCGGCGCGGCCATCGACTACCTGCGCTCCATCGGCATGGACGCTATTCGCGCGCACGAGAAGCAGCTCACCGCCTACGCTCTCGGCACGCTGGGCGAATTGCCTGAGGTCGAAATCCACGGCCCGCGCGATCCCGAAGTCCGCGGCGGGGCCATCTCCTTCTGCTACGGCGACGTCCACCCCCACGACCTGGCCCAAATCCTGGACGGCGAGGGCGTGTGCATCCGAGCTGGCCATCACTGCTGCCACCCGCTCATGCGCAAGCTCGGCGTTTCGGCCACGGCCCGCGCCAGCTTCTACCTCTACAACACCGAAGACGAGATCGACACCCTGGTGAAGTCGCTGGGCAAGGCCGGCGATATCTTCGGCGTACGAGTTCCCTCGCCCGCCGGCGGGAGAGCTCGGGTGAGGGCACAGTGAGCCTGCCGCTGAACGACCTCTATCGGGAGATCATCCTCGATCACTACAAGGAGCCGCGCAACCGCGGCGAGCTGGACCCGCACACGGCTCGCGTCGAGGGCAACAACCCCCTCTGCGGCGACGAGCTCCAGATCGATGTCCGACTCAAGGATGGCGAGCTCGAGGATCTCGCCTTTCAAGGCCGTGGCTGCTCCATCAGCCAGGCGTCCGCCTCGATGATGACCGAGGCCGTCAAGGCCCACCGGCTGGACGACGTCCAACATCTCATCAACACCTTCAAGAGCATGATGCGCGGCCAGAAAGTGGACGTGGAGGAGCTCGGCGACCTCGAAGCCCTCGAGGGCGTCCAGAAGTTTCCGGTGCGCATCAAGTGCGCCCTGCTCGCCTGGACCACTCTGGAAGAGGCTCTCAAAGAAGCCAGCCCTTAGCGCCAGAATAACGCTTCGCGTTGCGTTCTATAACGTAGTTCGTTATAAGGCACCCGCTGCTGCGCTGAGCGCGGCGGATGCGAAACTAGAAGCTCATGCATTACAACGTTTCAGCCGGCAAGTTGGCCGGACGCGGCACCGATGCGCTCATCGTTCCTGTGTTCGAAGGCGAAAAGTCCCCCGGACGGGGAGTTCCGGCAAACTTGATGAGATCAACACGCTGCTGGGCGGACTGCTCGGCAAGGTGCTGGACAGCGGTGAGTTCGAGCCCAAGCTGAACAAGACCCTGCTGCTGCAGACTGCCGACGAGCGGGTGTTGCTGATCGGGGCCGGCAAGCGCAAGGAGCACGATTTCGAGAAGGCCCAGCAGATCGCCGGCGCCGCTGTGCGGGCCTTGCCCAGCATCTGCCAGAGCGCCACCCTGGTCCTGCGCGGCGACCTTGCGCCCCAAACGCAAGGCCAGGCCGTATCCGAAGGCGCCGGGATCGCCCTCTTGCGGCCGGATTTCTACAAGTCTGACCGCAAGGAACCCAAGCTCGAGCGTATCGAGCTGATTGCCGGTAAAGGCGACACCAAGGCGGTGACGCGCGGACTGGAGGACGGCCAGGTGCTCGCCGAGGCCGTCAACTTTGCCCGCCGCCTGGCCGACGAGCCCTCCAACCTGATGACGCCCACGCGCCTGGCGGAAGCGGCGACCACCGTCGCCCACGGACCTGTCACCGTTGAGGTGCTCGAACGCGAGGACATGGAGCGCATGGGCATGGGCTCGCTGCTGGGCGTGGCTAAGGGCAGCGACGAGCCGCCCAAGCTCATCGTCATGCGCTACAAGGCGCCTAAGAAGAGCAAGACCACCGTTGCCCTGGTCGGCAAGGGCATTACCTTCGACACCGGCGGCATCTCACTCAAGCCCGCCAACCACATGGAGGAGATGAAGACCGACATGTCGGGCGGCGCCAGCGTCATCGGCGCCATGCGCACGTTGGCGCACTTCCGGCCGGCGGTCAACGTGCTGGGCATCGTACCGGCTACGGAAAACATGCCGGGCGGGCACGCCATCAAGCCGGGCGACGTGCTGCGCGCTTCCAACGGCAAGACCATCGAGGTGCTGAACACCGACGCCGAGGGGCGGCTGATCCTGGCCGACGGCATCATCTACGCCCGCAACCACGGCGCGACGCATCTTGTGGACATTGCCACACTCACCGGCGCCATCGTCACCGCCCTGGGCAAGATCACCACCGGCGTGTTCGGCAACAACCAGGACTGGGTCGATAAGCTCCTCGCCGCCGCTAAGCGGGCAGGCGAGAAGATGTGGCAGATGCCCATGTTCCAGGAGTACGCCGACATGATGAAGGGCGACATCTCGGACCTGAAGAACATCAGCGGCTCGACCGAGGCCGGCTCGATTACCGCCGCTGGCTTCCTGATGGCCTTTGCCGAGGACACGCCCTGGATACACCTGGATATTGCCGGCACTGCCCGCGCCGGTAAGGACCTGGGCTACTTGGCCAAAGGCGCCACTGGCGCGGGCCTACGCACCATGGTCGAGCTGCTCCGAGGGCTGTCCTAGCAGGCTGAACCGCCCTACCCCAGCGGGGCCGGCGCAACGTGCGGCCACTGTGTGACTTCAGGCAACTCAGCCAGCGGCCGATGATCTGGAAGAGGCTGGCACGACGCTGGTCATCCGCACTCGGGAGCCAAACGACATGGAAGTCGCACAGCGACCACCAGCCCAGCAGACGCTGGCCGCCACGCTGCCTCAGCGCCGTGCCGAGGTGCACATACAGTGCGTCCGCGGCCTGGCTCGGAACGACCCCCACGCGATTGCCGAGCTTATCTCCCGCTGGCTCCGTCAGGACACCGGCCGCTAAGTTTTGGCGGCCATCCCCTACCCCGATCCCGACCAGGTGCTTGGCTTGGCCGAGGTCTACGCCGGCATCGAGGCCATGGGCCGGCCCGTCCTCAACCTCTACCGCTCGATGGCCCACTCTCCCGAAGGGCTGCGCGCCTACATCGGCCTGTCGCATTTTGTGCGCGACAACTCGAGCCTGCCGGCGCCGCTGCGCGAGCTTGCCATCCTGCAAACGGGTGTGAGCATCGGCTGCGAGTACCAAGTCGAGCAGCACACCATCGCCGCCCGGCGTGCGGGTGTGGCCGAGGACAAGATTCAAGCGGTCCTACAAGGTCGCGGCGAGGGCTTTGACGCACCCGAGCTGGCTGTCCTGGCATATGCCTGCGAAGTCGCCGCCTCGCGCTCGCTGTCCGACGAAACGCTGGCCAGCCTGCGCGAGCACCTCAGCCTGCGCCAGATAAGCGACCTCGCGCTCACCGTCGGCATGTACCACCTCTGCGCGGCGGTGCTGCTGCCGTTGCGCGTGGAGTTAGACGCCTAGCGTCGCGGCAACTACCAGTCGCCGCCGCCGCCGCCGCCTGAGTCACCTCCGCCGCCGCCACCGCCACCGCCTGAATCGCCGCCACCGCCGCTGTAGCCCCAACTGCCGGAATCGGCTGGGGCGTCGGTCACCTGGCCGGGCGTCTCGCCCTGATCGTGGAAGCCTGACTCGGAGCCGCCGCCCTGCGAGTAGTTGTCGAAGCGGTCATGTGGGCGGAAGGCATCGAACAGCGCGTTGCCCAGCAGAGCTCCCCCCAGGCCGCCCAGCATGCCGCTCATGAAGCCCCCGCCACCGCCGAAGCCGGGACCCGGCTGCCCGTATCCCGGCTGCCCATACCCCGGCTGCTGCTGCTGGCCGTAGCTGAAGTACGGCTGCTGCCGGCGGGCATTGATGATGCCGGAAATGACCCACACAGCCAGCAGCAACAGCACGATGATGATGCCGATCAGCAGCCAGTTGGGGCCGCTCTGCCCCACCGGCGCAGTCCGGCCGTTGGTCGCGCTCGCCGCGCTGAGCAGCGTCGAGCTCACGCCGTTAACACCGTCGAGCAAGCCTTGGTCGAACTTGTTGGCTCTGAAGTCATTGAGTATGGTGTCGCGAATCTGACTCTCGCGAGTCGTGTTGATCGTCCGCCTCGTGGCGTCGTCGATCTTGATCTCCAGCTTGCGGTCGTCTTTGCTCATGTACAACAGCACGCCGTTGGTCCGCTGCGCACGGAAGACGTTGTCCGCGGCCGCGTTTGGATCCTGGCCGTTGAGAGACGGCACGGTGTACACCAAGATTTCCTTGCCGGTGCGCTTCACCAGGTTGTCAATCGCCTGTGTCGCCTGGTTCTTTGCTCCGGAGCTGAACATGTTGCCGTTGTCCTGGATGTAGGTCGCGGCCAGGGCGTTCAGCGGCGCCGCGACCAGTGCCGCGAGTGCAACCAGAAACAGGAACAGTCGTTTCATTGTTCCAGTGTATAGCAGATTGCAATATTCAGCAAGACGCCGGCGCTCGTGGCCGGAGTCTTGCGCCCTGGACCGGCATGACGAAACGGCCCGAGCTGAACACGGCGGTTCTGGCCAACACCTTCGAATGGTTCACCGACGCTGGCAAGGACGACCAGCTCCTGGCCAGCCGAAGCATTCCACTACCCATCCGTGACGATGGGGCGGGCGGCGACTTGGCCAAGGAGCAGGGCCTCATCCCAGCCGACGCGGCGCAGCCTT
>DAIUFO010000162.1:0-8264 GCA_036844545.1 Chloroflexota bacterium | reverse complement strand
TTGATGGAGCGCAGGATGTCCGGCAGCGAAATGGTCAGGATGCTGTTGTCCAGCGAGGCCATGAACACGGCCAGGGTGGTGTTGATCAGCACCACCCACTTGTATTCGAGCCGCCGGGCGGTTACTTCATTCAGGAATCAGCTCCCGACGGTCAGCAGCTCGCAAACCCTGTCGACGACAGCTTCGGCTTTGGCCCGCAGCTCCGCGTCGGTGGCCCGGCCGATGGGATGCCGGACGGCAGCGTAGGGATAGTCCGGCAGGCCCTGCACTTCGGCCATGGCCTTGACAGTCGGCTCGAACGCATCGGTGCAGATGTACGCCGATGGGATGCCGTGCTGCTCGATGGTGACGCTGTCGTGCATACTGCACGAAGAGCAGGAGCCTCAGTCGCCAACGCCGTTGATCACGGCGTCAACCTGCTTGGTGATGTCCACAATGAGCTCGCCCGGCGCCGGCTTGCTGGAGTTGGGCTTGCGGAAGCGCAGCACCTGCGCCGGCTGCAGACGCTCCTCCAGCAGCTGCCCGACATAGTCCAGCAGCTCCTTGGCGTGCGGCTTGCCGTTGTCCAGCAGGGCGATCCGTTTGCCCCGCAGGGTGCTGAGGCGCGGGGCCATCCGGGCCGATACAGGCGCCGGCTCGACAGTTGGATCGAGCACCACCAGCGTTGTTCTTATGTCAACAGCCATCGTTCAACTCCAGTCCTGAGTTCTGAGTTCTGAGTTCTGAGTTCTGAGTTCTGAGTCATTGTGGTTCACAATCAACACACACGCCGACGGCTCTCGTCACTGGTTGGGAGCTGCTCTTACCGGGCGCCCAGGGGGGCACTATGGCCGAGAAGCCACCGGCCTCACCACCGGCCACCAGCAGCAGCAGGTCGTCGGGGCTCTCCAGGCACTCGGCTTTGCCAGCCAGGTACTCCCGCGTCTGGCGTTTGCTCCAGCCCGCGCCGGCGACCACCCGCGCATGTTCGGGACAGAGCACCAGCGCGAAGCAACCTTTCCAGGGGGGCGGCGCACCGGCCTGCCGGATGGCCGTGGCCAGGCGGTCCAGCAGCGGCTCCGGCTCGTGCAGGCCGCCATCGGACAGCTGGTGCGGCGACTCCGCGGCGAAGACCGTGACCGCGCTGACGTCCGGCGGCATGCCGCGCTCGACGTGCAGCGGCGACCAATCGACACAGTGTTCGTTCTCGGCCACGCAGAAGCTGTAGTCGGCCGGCGAGCCGAGGGTGGACTTGTCGAAAATGCCCGGGCGGCCGTCACAGACATTGAGCATGATCAGCCGCAGCGCCCGTCCGACGGTGGCGTTGGCGCGGCTGGCCGGCGCCAGGCCGTTGATGCCGCTGCCGAACTTCAGCTCGTCGACGGCCGAGCCGTTGACGATGACCATCATGGCCGAGCCGCCGGTGCTGTTCTGGCTGCCGTGGAGATTGAAGGCCGGTTGCGTGATGGCCTCGACGGCGGCGACGACGACGGGCGCATACGCCGGCAGGCAGCCGGCCATGATGGCATTGATGGCCACCTTCTCGGCGGTGATGGCGCGGCCCCTCTCCGGCAGCAGGCCGACGACGTCATCCGCATCGTGGCCGCAGTATTGGAGGAAGTCCATGACCCGTTCCTCGGTCGGAGGCACAACCGGCAGACCGTCCGTCCAGCCGCGGCGATAGTACAGCTCGATGGCCTCATGGAGGCTCTCGACCTCGTAGCGTTTAGAAGTGAGCGCTGCCATGGAGACAGAATACAGAACTCAGAGTTCTAGTTCGCGATTCCCTTCAAATCGACCGTGGGGCGGGTGCCGTGGTGGGCCGCGACTCGGGCGTAGAGCTTGACCGCGCGGCGGCAAGCCTGCTCGGCGCTGTTGGTCGCCAAATAGGTCAGGCACCAGGCGGCATTGAAGGCATCGCTGGCGCCAGCCTGGTCGACGGTCCTCAGCTTTTCGGGCGGGTATTCCTTGTAGCCGGTCTCGTCGGAGACGCCGCAACCGCCCTCGCGCAGCTTGAGCACGGCCACGCGCGCAATGTCGCCCAGCGTGCCGGCGTCGAACAGCACCGCCTCCTCCTCCTTGGCAAAGATCACGTCCGGCCTCAGCGTCCTGAGCAGGACGGTGACCTTACCAGGTCCGTAGTCCTTGATGGCCGCGGCGGAGCACAGGTCGATGCTGAGCTTGGCCTTGGCCTGCCGCGCCAGCCGCACGGCACGGGCCGCGGCGGTGCCGATGGGCAGCGCCAACAGCGATGGCGCCGGCAGGTGCAGCCAGCGCGCATCGCTGAGCCAGGACTCATCCAGCTCTTCGGGACGCAGCTTGACCGCGACGCCCCGGTCCGGGATCAGCTCCGTGCGGCCCTCGCGCATGACGTGGGTGAGCGTGGCCGTGGAGCCTTTGGCATGAACCGTCTCCGGCAGCACGCCCTCCTTGAGGAGGTCCCAGACGAGCAGCGTAGCGGCCGCATCGTCGCCCACCTTGCCGATGAAGCGCACGCCGCCGCCCAGACGTGCCACCCACACGGCGAAGTTCGGCGCGGGCCCGCCACCGGTCATGGTCACGCTGCCCGGGGAATTTGGGCGGACGGCGGCGCCAGCCTTGTCGGGCTTGACCAGGATATCGAGCGTGAGGTCGCCCAGAGTGACGATCATGCGTTAGGGCATAGGGCACAGGAAGGCAGCTGTCCGCCGGGGCCAGTCCTCTTTGCCCTTTGCCCTATCCACTTTGCCTTAACCGGGGTGGATGCTCCAGAAGTCGGCGCCGCACACGTCCCACGGCAAACGGCGCTCGTCCGGCTCGTCGAGCGAGAACTGCTGGTTCACGAAATACAGCAGTTGAGCCGGCCGCGGCCAGAGGTTGGCGGCGCCGTGGGCTACGCCGCGGGGGATGTACACCATCCGCGTTTGGCCGCCGCCCAGTATAAAGCGCATCTGTTGCTGGTAGGTGGGCGAGCCCTGCCGCGCATCGACCAAACCGACGAGCAGCCGATCTGTGGGCGGCACGAACCACACGTCCTCCTGGTTGAAGTGCAGGTGGAAAGCCTTGATGGCGCCCGGCAGGACGCGCGAGTAGTTGACCTGCGAAACGCGCATGCCGGGCTTGGCCAGCAGCTCGCCCTGAGGGCCAAGCCGCGCCAGCTCCATGAAATCCCCACCATCCTCAGCCATCTGCCGCAGTTGGAGGATCTCCACGCCTTGGATGACGTCCCGAGGGGCGTAGTCCTGGGTGCTGAGCTGCCGCTGGTAAGCCTCGCCGAGCGCGGAAGCGTCCAGGGGCTGCACGCGGGCTAGGTTAACACGCAGCCGGCCTTTCGCTCAGCGGGTGCTGCCGGCATAGGCGGAACACTCGCCGGCATACAGCTTGGCCAGTTGCTGGGCAAAGCTGGGACTGTCGACCACGTGCGACAGCTTATCCAGCTCGCCCTCCATCTTGGTCCCCGCCGGTCCAGGCTTGGTGAGCTCGAGCCAGACTTGCTCCTGGGCACGGAAGGCCCGCACCTCCAGGTTTACGCAGTCCTGGGAAGTATCGGGCGCGGCGTGGTCCACCAGTATGTCGCCGGCGTGCTGCAGCTCGTGCGAGATGACCGTGGACTGTACGTCCAGGCTCTCCTGCAGTATCACGTCGGCCACCTTGATGCTGTGGCCCAAGGTGCTGAACTCGCCGCCCTCGGACGTCGCCGGGAAATGGGCGACCGTGAGCCGCAAGTAGGCCGGCGCCGCCTTGCGCAGCAGCGCGGCAGCGGTCTTCGATGCGCTGAGGTGATCGACGGCCGGCTTGAGTGGCGCTTCCACAAAGATGCCGCTGCCGGCAGCATCGTAGTTCGAATCCCGGTTGAGCTGCGAGAGCAGGCCGCTCAGCGGCGTTGCGAGCGGATTGGCCGAAGCGGATGCCGGCGTCCCGGCCGGCGCGCCTGGCGCTGACACCGCTGGCGGCTGGGCTTGGGCGGCGCTGAGGGTGAGGTAGGCGCCACTGGCCCAACCGGCGACATCGGGCGTTTTGACCTGGTACCAGTCGGCGCCATCCTTGGCCACCGGCCCAGCCACCACCGCCGCTTGGAAACCATCCGGGACGGTTGCGGTCCGCTCAGCCGACAGCCCCGGCTCCGTGCGGATGCTCAGCCCAAAGCGCCCTGTCCCGGTGACGGTGGCTGTTTGCGGTTGGCCGGAAGGCTTCGCGGCGGCATTTACCGCCGGTGTGGCGGCCGCCGGGGCGGCGCTCGACGGCTGTGGCGGGATTACGGAGGCGCAGCCTGTCAGGAGCAACGCGGCTACCGCCAGCCACGCCGTGGGTTCCCTCACCCTACCCTCTCCCGCTGTGGCGGGCGAGGGGAAAGGGGCGCCACTATCCCTTGTAGACGGGCAGCGTGAAGCGGAAGGTGCTGCCTTTGCCGACGGCACTCTCGACGCTGATGGCGCCGCCCATCTCGTCGACGATGGCCTTGGAGATGAACAGGCCCAGGCCCATGCCGCCAAAGCGGCGGGAGCGCACCACGCCCTCCGCCTGGTAGAAGCGGCTGAAAATGCGCGGCTGCTGATCGTTCGGGATGCCGACGCCCCAATCTTCGACGGCAACCTCAGCGCTTTCGCCATCGCGGGTCACGCGCACCTCGACCCTGCCGCCATCGGGCGAGTACTTGACAGCGTTGCTCAGCAGGTTGGTGAGCACCTGGTCCAGCCGGTCCTCGTCACCCCAGACGGCGACGCCCCCTTCGGGCTTCAGCACCTTGAGCTCATGGCCGTGGCTGGTGGGAGCGAACTTCTCTACCGCGGTCTCGACAAGGCTGACCAAATCAACCGCCGCCGGGGCGGTTTCCAGGGTGCCGCGCTCGATGCGGGACACGTCGAGCAGGTCCTCCACGAGCCGCTTCATCCGCCGGCACTGGTTCTCGATGACATCGATCACGTCGTCGGAGCCGACGCGGCGCGACTCCGCCGTCAGGCGGCGGTTCAGCAGCTGGGTGTAGCCCATGATCGAGGTCAGCGGCGTCTTGAGCTCGTGCGACGCGATCGACAAGAAATCGTCCTTGAGCTGCTCGACCTCTTTCTGATCGGTCACGTCCTGGTAGACCACAACCAGTCCGCTGAGCGGCGAGCCAGCGCCGATGACCGGCGAGATCACCCGCCGGACGTAGCGCCTGCGCGGGCCATCCAGCTCGAAGATGGCCGCCTCACCAAGCTGCTCGTCCCGCTTGGCGCTGAGCACCAGCTCGGGCGTGCTGGCTTCGAAGGAGGGCTCGCCGGTGAGCTCAGCCAGCTGCGCTGCCGTGCGGCCCAAGACCTTGTCTGCCGTCGTCCCGAACAGAGCCAGCATGAAGGTATTGGCCAACAGCGCTCTGCCGTCACGACCATACACGACAAGGCCATCCTTCATGGAATCGATGACGGCATTCAGACGGCCGCGCGACTCCTGGAGCTCATCGACCCGCTCGGCAAGCTGTGCCGTGGCGGCCTTGACCTTGTCCTCGAGCTGGGATGAGAAGGTGCGGATGGTCTGGTTGGCTTCCTCCAGCTCGGCCACGCGCTCGCGGAGCGCCTCCGCCAGGCGCTTCTTCTCCAGTCCTCGGGCGATGGTGAGCTTCATCTCGTCGATGTTGCAAGGCTTGAGCAGGTAGTTGAAGGCGCCGTAGCGCAGCGCCTGCACCGCCGACTCAAGTGAGGCGTAGCCGGTGAGCAGGATACTGACCGTTTCCGAATCGCGCTTCTGCGCCGCGGCGAGAAGGGTCAGGCCATCGATCTCGTCGATGCGGAGGTCGCTGAGCAGCAGGTCGTAACGCTGCTCGCGGATGGCCCGCAGCGCGTCTGCGCCGGTGCCCACCGCTGTGACCTCATAGCCTTCCTGCTTGAGGACTGCTTCGAGGGTGACCAGCACGCTCTCCTCGTTGTCGACGATGAGGACCTTGGCCGAGTCCAGCGTCACGCCTGGGCGCTCACGGGCAGCGAGATGGTGAAGGTGACGCCGTGGTCGGGGCGGCTCTTGACGCTGATGTGGCCGTTGTGGCTCTGGATGATGCCGAAGCTGACCCACAGACCCAGCCCTGTGCCCTTTTCCGCCTTGGTGGTGTAGAACGGCTCGAAGATGTGCGGCAGGATCTCGGGTGCGATGCCGGTGCCGGTGTCGCTCATCTCGACGTGGACCATGCGGCTCCTGCCTCCGGTGGCGTCCTCTTCGTTGGCCACGCAGCTACGGATGGTGAGCGTGCCGCCGCGGGGCATGGCGTCCTGGTTGTTGAGCACCAGGTTCAGGAACACCTGTTTGAGCTGATCGCCATGGCCCATGACCGTGGGCAGCCCGGCCGAGAGCTCCTTGCGCACCGTGACCCGGTTCTTCTGGAGCTGCCTCTCCATGAGCGCCAGTATGTCCTCGATGACGGCGTTGATGTCCACGGGCGCCAAAGCCAGCGAAGGACGATAGAAGCCCAGCATCTGCTGGATGATGCCGGACACACGCTCCGTCTCACGGTTGGCGATCTCCAGGAAGCGCCGGTCTTCCGGGTCGCCCTGAAACTTCGTGGAGAGCAGGTAGAGCGAGTTCTTGATCGCTTCCAGAGGGTTGTTGATCTCGTGCGCGATGGACGCCGCGAGCCGGCCCGTGGCCGCCAGCTTCTCGGACTCGAACAGCTGCTTCTCGAGCTGGGACCGCTCCAATTCGCGCACTTTGGTGAGGTCGTGCAGGATAGATATGACAGCGGTGGGCTGGCCCAGCTCGTCCTCGATCTCCCCGGACACGACTGATGTGCTCATGGCCTCGCCGGTGTCCGGATCGACCAGCTCCAACTCGCCGCTCTTGCGCGGGCCAGCCTCGATGCGCATTCCGAATACAAAGGAAGTGAACTTCACCTCGTTGGCCTCGTAAATCCAGCGGCGTTCGTCGGTAGCGGCGATGACGCCGCCGGCGGCGGGGCGCCCGAACAGGCGCTCGGCCTGCGCGTTCATGAGCAGCACTTCATTGGCGATGTTGGTGACGATGATCGGGTCGGCCACATTCTGGATGACCAGGTCGAGGACGCGATCCAGGATGTCGGCACGGCCTGTCGAACGCCCCGTGGTGACGCCCGTCCGGTCTCCCTCCGCCACGTGTATCTACACCCCTCGCTTGCTCACGGTTGCCTAGGCTATAGTAACTTGCCCATGGTCCCAAATCGAGGTTGGGATCTTTGGGGGCGCCGTTGATGCGCCGCGGCAGCGTCCCAACCGCTGCAGCTCGGATTCGTTCATACGAAGCCGCTCGCTGGCCAGGGCCACTGACTTGGGCTTGCGCATCGCTGCTCGGCGTCCAGCTCGATGGCGAGCAGATTGGGGACGCCCTCGACAGGCGGATCGTCTGCCAAGGGTTGGCCCCAGCCCGCGATTCGTCGCAGAAGGGTCCTCCATCGTGCGGGCCGGTAGATCATCCAGCGCGCAATCCGGCCGCGAGGCCGATGCTAGCCTTCACGCGCGCGGGCGTGGCGGAATGGCAGACGCGCTGGACTTAGGATCCAGTGCCGCAAGGCGTGGGGGTTCAACTCCCCCCGCCCGCACGGGATTTTCTTACGCTCACCTGCACTCAAAATTGTTCGCCATGACGGTCGGAACGCCATAATCTGATTGGAGATGGCCCAGCCGACAGTCCGACCCGCCCGCATGACAATCGCCGAACTACTGAAGCTCTATGTGAAGCGGGTCAAAACCCTCCCGCATGTGCGGTCGGTTTGGCACGACGTTCCCGGTGGACGTGTGGTGACGGTCATCGACTCCGAACCAGGTGAGTTTGAGCCGTGCGGCCAGGTGTATGATGCCGAAGGCGAGGTTCTGGCGGTCTGGCCGGACGACGAGTTCGTACTCGGCTTCCGGCTGATCAATCCCCGAGAGCTTGACGACGGCGAGGAAGCCGTGTCGTGGGAGACTCAAGGCAGTACCCGGCTGTACGAGCGTTAGGAGTTGCCGAGCGCCGACCGCCACCGCGCCCAGGCTCGTCGCAACGCTCGCGCCTCAGAAGATTTCCAAGGCCTTGGGTATCACGACTGGGCGGTGACGGCGCTGTTCTACTCAGCGATTCACTGGATCGACGCCTATCTGGCAACGCTCAACGTGCACTCGTATGGCCACGTGCAGCAAGCCAGGTACGTCGAACAGATCGCGCCGATCAAGCCCTTGCTGCGGCACTTGAGCCAACTCCAGAGACGGAGCGAAGATGCTCGCTACCAGCTGCTCTCGTTCACGTCCTCTGATGTCGATGGGTTGCGGCAAGAGCACTTAGGGCCCGTAACGAAACAACCTTGACAAATAGTCCTATGATCACGATACTGG
>DAIUFO010000161.1:0-8312 GCA_036844545.1 Chloroflexota bacterium | reverse complement strand
GATTCGTTGGGGATCAGGCCCGGCAGGATGGATTCTTTGTACTGAGTGGCGCGCTCCGGCACCGGCCGCGGAAACACAGGGTGTGTTTCAAGCTCAATGGCCATTGAGACGACCTTTTCGTAGGTTGCAGGTGAAGGCTTTGCCTTCGTGAATGGTGGTGTTAGGGTCGCCGACGATTGCCGACAGGACGTTGGCGATGTCGCCGGTGGCGTAGCCCTGCCAGCCGAAGTGCCAGGGCATGCCGATTTGGTAGATGCGCTTGCCGTCGATCTCGAAGGGGCGCAGGCGCTCGGTGACCAGCGCCTTGGTCTCGATCTCGCCGCGGGCGGTGGAGATGACCACCCAGTTCAGGTTCTCGATGCCGAGCTCGGCAGCCAGCTCGGGCGGGACCTCGGCGAAGCCTTCGGGCTGGAGCTCGGCGGTGCTGGCGACCATGCGGGTGGGGATGCCGCCGGAGTGGTGCTCGGTGAGGCGATAGGTGGTGAAGGCGTAGGGGTAGCGCGGGTCGGCCACAAGGTGATAGGGGTTCTCGGGGCGGGCCCACTTCTTGGCCGCCGGGTTGTCCTGCTGGCGGTACATCGGGTTGGAGACGGGCGACTCGACCGGCTCGTAGTGCGTGGGCAGCGGGCCGTCCTTCAGGCCGGCCGGTACGAACAGGCACATTTTGCCGTCGCCCATCATGATGCAGGGGGACTTGCCGTCGATGGCATCCATGCCCTTGGGGTCCTTGGACCAGTCCGGCACGTAGTCCGGGGCCTTGGTCGCCTCAAAATCCGGCACATCGTAACCAACCCACCGTCCGCCAGGATCCCCGTTCCTCTCGCTTCCAATCTCCCGCTTCTCACTACCCGCATCCCACCAGACGTACTTCTTGGCTTCGGACCAGGGCTTGCCGTCGGGATCGGCCGAGGCGCGGTTGTACAGGATGCGCCGGTTGTGGGGCCAGGAGTAGCCCCAGCCCTGGTGCGAGCCGGCGGTGCCGGGCGCATCGGGCATGCGACTCTGGGCCAGGTTCTTGTCTTCTTCGGGGTGGATGCCGCTGTAAATCCACACGCCGCAGGCGGTCGAGCCGTCGTCCTTGAGGTCCGTAAAGCCGCTGACGAGCTTGCCGGTGGCGACCTCGCAGCCGTTGATCTCCTTCAGTACAGCGGTGGCGTTTGGCTCCTGGTGTGGCCCTTGGGTCGGGTAATCCCAGGTCAGGTTTTGGATGGGTTCGTCTATGGGATCGGTGCTGTCCTTGTACAGCTCCTTGAGGCGCTTGCCGAGGTGGTACATGAACCACAGGTCGGAGCGACAGTCGGCGGGGCCCTCGACCACCTTGTCGTGCCACTGGATGAGGCGCTGGGTATTGGTGAAGGTGCCCTCCTTCTCGCCGGGGAGAGAGGCAGGGAGGAGGAACATTTCCGTCTGGATGTCCGTGGGGGTGAGCTGGCCTTTTTGGACCTCGGGCGACTTGTACCAATAGCTGGCCAGCTCGTTCTCGAAGGTCTCCCGGATGACCATCCATTCGAGATTGGGCAGGGCCATGCGGATGGCGTGGGTGTTGTGGCCGCCGATCACTGGGTTCTGGCCCATGACCAGCAGGCCGCGGATGAGCTTGTCCTGGATAGCCAGCATCATCGGCAGCTGCGAGTGGTCGCCCACGATCTTGGGAATCCAGTGGTAGCCGTAGCCGCCGGCTGTGTCCTTGGTGGTGTTGGGGCCGTACCAGGCGCGCAACAAGCTGACAATGTACTTGGGCATGTTGTGCCACCAGCCGAAGTTGGCGCTCTCGCCCTTCATGTAGCTGTCGAGGTCGCGGAAGCCCTTGCCGGCGCGTGGCTGGGGCAGGTAGCCAGGCAGCAGGTTGTAAAGCGTCGGCACATCGGTGCTGCCCTGGATGCTGGAGTGGCCGCGCAGGGCCAGGATGCCGCCGCCCGGCCGGCCGATGTTGCCCAGCAGGGCCTGGATGATGGCCGCGCCGCGGATCATCTGCACGCCAGTGGTGTGGTGGGTCCAGCCCACGGCGTAGCACCAGGCGCCGGTCCGCTCCCGTCCCGAGTTCTTGGTCAGCGTGTCGCAGACCTTCAGGAAGACGCCCTTGGGGCAGCCGGTCACGCGCTCGACCATTTCCGGCGTGTACTTGGCGTAATGCCGGCGCATGATCTGGTAGACGCAGCGCGGGTCTTGCAGCGAAGGGTCTTGCGGGACCGGCTTGGTGATCGTCACGCCGGCCTTCTCGCTGCAGCTTTCGCCGCTCAGGAGCTGGTGGTTGTCGAGCGAGGACGGCAAGGTTTCGACCTTGTATTGCCAGGAGTCGGGCTGGTAGGCATGCTTGGCCTCGTCCCAGCCGGAGAACAGGCCGTCCAGCTCCTCGGTCCCTTTGAAGTCGTCGTTAATGATCGAGGCGATGTTGGTGTAGCTCATGACGTAGTCCTTGAACCACAGGTCGCGCTCGAGGATGTAGTTGATGACCCCGCCCAGGAAGGCGATGTCGGAGCCGGCCCGGACTGGCGCGTACAGGTCAGCGAGGGCAGAGGTGCGGGTGAAGCGTGGGTCGGCGTGGATGATGGTCGCGCCGCGCGCCTTGGCCTCCAGCACGAAGCGGAAGGCGATGGGGTGGTTCTCCGCCATGTTGGAGCCCATGATGATGATGCTGTCGGCGTTGGCCAGGTCCCATTGGGCGGTGGTGGCGGCGCCGCGGCCGAAGCTCGAGCCCAAACTGGGCACGCTGGAGCTGTGTCATATACGGGCCTGGTTCTCGATCCAAACCATGCCCAGGCCGCCGTTGCACAGCTTCTTGATGAGATAGTTCTCCTCGTTGTCGAGCGTGGCCCCGCCGAGCTCGGCCATGGCCAGGGTGTGGTTGACAGGCATGCCATCGGGCAACTTTTCGACGAAGGTCTCGTCGCGCGTGCGTTTCATGAGCTGGGCGATGCGCTCCATACACCAGTCGAGCGGCTTGTCCTCCCAGTGGTCGGAGTAAGGCGCGCGGTACTTGGCCTTGGTGAGGCGCAGCGGGCTGGTCATCCAGCCGAACGTGGCGGCGCCTTTGGGGCATAGCGTGCCCTGGTTGATGGGGCTGCGGGGGTCGCCTTCGACGTGGATGACCTGGCCGCCCTTGGCGTAGACGAGCTGGCCGCAGCCGACCGCGCAATAGGGGCAGATGCTGGTGCCGACTTTGTCCGCTTCTTCGAGGCGCGGGCGGGTGCGGCGCGAGCCGGCGGATTCGGCGGCCTTGCCGTTGACGTCCTGGCCTTTCAGTTGGCGGGGGATGGACCAGTCCCTCAGGACCTCTCGGAGGTTGATCATGCTTGTCGCACCTGGCTGGCGACGCCGGACTCGATGTTGGGCTCGCCGCTGTAGTCGACCTCGACGTGGGTGGCGTCGCGATAGTAGCGAACGAGGTCCTCGGGGCTGGCGGCTGCGTCCTTCGAGAGGGTGAGGAGCAGGCCTTGACCGTCGTCGGTAATCAGCCGGAAACGCTCTTCCTGGACGACGGCAATCCTGCCGGCGGTTCGCATCACAGCCTCCTGGGTTGGGTAGGGCGAGGGGAGCCGTGTGCACAATCCGGGGCAAAGCGATACAAACCGGTTTCGCGGCCTGGTTCCCATACACTAGGCCGCATGAAGTTTTTGGCTCGACTCGCGCCCATCATCTGCGCCTCCCTCGCCCTGGTGGCTTGCGGCCAGGCTGCGCCCGCGGCGTCATCCGGCGCAGCTGCCTCGGCCTCGGCTGCCAGTGTAGCCCCTGGGCCGGGCGGCAAGAGCTGACCATGTACGGCTCCAGAGCGCGCATCGGCTACACCTCGCCGCCGATGCTGACGGAAGTGTTCCCCTACGAGTTCTACCGGGTCGTGCCTGACGGGATAACGCTCATGCTGACAACACTGGCCGTGCTGGAGATGACGTCGTCGGAGATCGACGAGAGCCGCGACATCGCGCTCCACGCTGCCAAGGAGATGGCCCGGGCCGGCGCGGACGTGGTGGTGCTGGGCGGCGTGCCCATCAACCTGTCGCTCGGCCTGGACAAGGTGGGCGCGATGATGGCGTCGGCGGCGCGGGAATGCGGGGTGCCCGTGACTTCCAGCCTGGAGTCGCAGATGAAGGCGCTGAAGCAGGTGGGCGCGCGGCGGATTGGCGTGATTCAGCCGTTCAGCGAGGACCACGCCGGGATGTACGAGTACGTGTCGGAGTTCGGCTTCGAGCTGGCCGGCGTGAAATGCGGCGGCTACCAGGCCATCGACCTGGCGCGCATCCCGCTGGACGTGGCCATCGGCCTCAGCCACGAGCTGCTGCACGAGCAGCCCGACATCGATACGCTGCACTTTCCCTGCCCGCACTGGGCGGTCATCACCGCGCTGGAAGGCCTGGAGCAGACGCTGAAGGTCAACGCGGTGTCCGCCAGCCAGGCGATCATCTGGAACTCGCTGCGCATGTGCGGCATCGACGACAAGCTTGCGGGCTTCGGCCGGCTGCCGCGGGAGTTTTAACCGCGGAGCGTGTTGACGACGGCGCGGGCTTCGTCGAGGGCTTCGGCTAGGCCGCGGAGCCGGTGGCCAGGGACGATGGCGTCGGGGGGCTAGGTGAGGGCCTCTGGTCCGGTGTACTCCAGCGTGTAAATCCCGCCGGCCATGCGCTCGAGCGCATAGATGACCTTGCGCTCGTCCACGAAGCAGTCGTTGATCTGGCCGGTCGGTAGGTGTGAATCGGCGGGCTTCTTCGGCACGAAATAGGCCAGCTCTTCGACCCGGTACGGGTTGCGGATGTCGAACACTCGTAGGCCGCCGTTGAAGAATGTGCCCACAGCGGTGTTCTCGAGTTGGGCGCAGGTCGGCTGCTCGTGGTTCTCGTGCAGGTTGTGCGCGCCGAACCGCCCGCCGCGGGTGAGGTAGCTGTCCAGGTTGGAAACGTAGGCCACGCCCCGCGGCACCATGTTCTCCTCGACCGAGATGTCGAGCAGCCACACCAGCTTGGGGTAGTCGGAGCAGTCCTGCTTGAGCGCCTCCTCGGACACGACCATCAGGTTCCGCTCGAAGATCGGCACCGCGGTGTGCGAGAAGCCCATTTGCGGTGGGTGCGGATTCCACTGGCTGATGAACTTCGGGTGCGCCAGATCTGAGGTGTCCAGGATAGTCACGCCCGAGTCCAGCCAGGCGACATAGGCCCGGTCGGCATGGCTGGGCGTGATGGCCACGTTGTGCATCCGATGGCCGCTGTCGAAGCGCGGGTGGCGCGCCAGCGGCTGCTCGCCGTCCTTCATGCCCGGCAACCACCAGCGGCCGGTCTCGACCGGGTGCTCGGGGTCCTTCAAGTCCACGATGACGTACAGCTGATCGTCCTTCTGGTTGGTGGGCTTGAAGTCGGGCATGCCTGTGGACAAGTGCATGTAGCGGCCGTCCACGAACCACACGAAGTGGCAGCCGCGGGAGTACGGTCCGGACGTGTCGAAGAACGACAGCTGGCGCAGGTTCTCGGGATCCGAGGCGTCGTACACTGCCACGCCCGCCGGCTGCTGGCCGGGTTGCTGCGTCTGCCGCGCGACCACCAGGATGTTGCCGCTCATGGACAGCGAGTTGAACCGGACGTGGTCGTTCTCGGCCGGAACCTGGGACAGGATGCCGAGCTCGCGCGGGTCGGTCACGTCCACGACGTCGAGCCCGATGGGTCCGCTCTCGGTGGCGAAGTAGCCGATGCGGCGGTTGCCGAGCTGCTGGATGGCGATGCCTTCGCCCATCCGGCCGCCACCGTTGGCGCCGTTCAGGTCGTGCCAGCCGAGCAGGCGCATGTTGTGGATTTCGAGTGTGGGGTCTTCGGTCATAGCGGCCGGATTATTTCACGCTGGAAGTTCGGCCCGGCCAAACTTCTATTCGAGCTGCCGGCTGATGCTTCGGTAGCAGTCACGCAGATGCCGCTCCACGCGCGCCCAGTCGCCCGCCACGTCCTGGGCGCGGCCGCTGGTGGTCTCGTCCACCGCGTCGGCAGCCCGGGCGCGGGCGACGCCTGATTCGGCCGTCGCCTCGCGCGGCAGGCCGAACAGGGCCGCGTGGAGGTCGGCCAGCGAGCGCTCCAGCGGCTCCTTCCGCGACTGGGGCCTTCCCGACAAGTCACGGTGCAAGATCCAATAATCAAGCTCCCGGTCGCCGATGTGGTCAGCATCGGCCCGGCGCACAGTTCTGTAGAAGTGCCGCAGGTAGTGGCGCACACGCTCGACATTGTGGTCGGCGGGCGCCCAAGCGACTGCCGCCCGAGTCGTGTAATAGGAAGCCTGGATGGCTCGCGGCCAGGACAGCCCGAACTGCTCGTGTACCAGTTGCAGAGTGAGCCCCAACACACGGAACCAGCGGCGATCGTAGTAGGCGCGCCAGATCGCCGTCTCCAAATACGCCAAGCGGTCGGCGTCGAACGCCGCCTGGCGCGGCGCCGGCGTTTCGAGTAGCCGGCGAAGGCCGTCGCCACCCTGGCGCATGACCACGTCGTGGTTCCATTGAAACGCCGGTCGCAGCAGCGGCGCGAGCAGGTTCATCCAAGCTTTCGTGGTGACGACGTCCCACTCGTAGCGGACGGTGGTGATGCCGTCGGCCTCGCTCAGCCGCCAGCGTCCCTCGCCCTCGAGCTCGCCGGTCGATCGTCCGTCCACAGTGTGTGGCCTCTCGATCCGTGTGGCGCTGGTGTCGATGATCAAGCTGTACGGCAAGGCGCTTTTCCAGACGTAGCGGGTGAGGCCGCCCAGGCCCTGCTCGTCAGGCGGCTGTAACGAGCGCACGCCGACGACGCCGGGCCACCACTCCGGCCAGCGCTCCGAGTGGTAGATCGCGTCCCACACCTGGTCGATAGGCGCCCGCACCTGCCAGACGGTGACGAGCTCGTAGCCAGCCATAGGCCAGGTATACAATGCTGCCGCTATGAGCCCTACCCTCCCCGACATCCGTTCCATGCAGGCCGAGAGCTACGCCGCCAACACGCGGCTGGTGGGCTGCCACAACCTGAACGGCCATGGCGACGGCATGCAGCTCGTCAAGCACGGCCGTTACCTGTACGTCGCCCACCTCGGCACCAGCGCGATGGCGCTGTCCATATTGGATTGCCAGGACCCGGCCAATCCCATCCTGGTGCGGCAGATCGAGCACCCAGCCAACACCCACCGCCACAAGGTGCAGATCGTCGGCAACGTGCTCATCCAGAACAGCGAGGTGCCGTACTTCCTGCGCGGCAAATACGACACCGACGACAAGCCGATCACCGGCCTGTGCGTGTTCGATCTGACAGATCCGACCGATCCCGTCCAGATCGGTTTCCACCCGGTGCCCGGCAAGGGTGTACACCGCATCTGGTACTCCGAAGCGCCATACGCGCACATCGCGGCCTGGCTGCCGGACGTACACGAGCGCGCCTACCAGATCGTCGACCTGTCCAACCCGCGCGAGCCGAAGATGGCCGGCTCCTGGTGGATCCCGGGCACCAGGGACGGCGACCCCGAGCCCTGGGTGCCGCTGCAAGAGCATGCCGAATACCACATCCACGGCATCATCCCGCACGGCAACCGCGCCTACGTGTCGTGCGTCGACGCCGGCTTCGCGCTGCTGGACATCTCCGAGGTGAGCTCACCCAAGGTGTTGGGCCGCGTCAATTGGTCGCCGCCCTACGCCGGCTACCTGCACACTGCCCTGCCGCTGCCCAGCCGGGGTCTCGTCGTCGGCGTTACCGAAGCCATCCACTTCACCGCCGAGCAAGACGGCGACAAGCGCATCTGGATGATCGACGTGCGTGAGGAGCGCAACCCGGTCACCATCAGCTCGTTCCCACAGCCCACGCCGCCCAAAGGCTCGCCCTGGCAGAGCTTCTGGGAGCGCGGCCGCCGCTTCGGGCCCCACAACGTCCACGAGAACCGCTCGGGCAGCTTCCAGAGCGAGACGCTGATCTTCTCCACCTGGTACAACGCCGGCCTGCGCATCCACGACGTCAGCAACGCCGACCGGCCGGAGGAAGTTGGCTACTTCATCCCGCCTACCCCGGATGGCCAGGAGTCGCCCCAGATCAACGATGTGTTCGTGGACGCCGACGGCCTGGTCTACATCACCGACCGCATCAACGGCGGCATCTACATCGTCGAATACACCAACGTCAATTTGAGGTAGTCCCCTCTCCCGCCGCGGCGGGAGAGGGTGAGGGAACCCCGCGCCCTAAGCCGGCAAAGGCTCCGGCTCCCTAGGAATATCCGGGAGCGGCTCCTGCTCTGGATCGTCCATGGGGTCGGGCAGCGGCTGATCAGGTCCTCCGGGCGTCATGCCCGGTTAGGCTCGCACAGCCCGTGCCGTCACAGTTGGAGCTCCA
>DAIUFO010000160.1:2156-8326 GCA_036844545.1 Chloroflexota bacterium | reverse complement strand
TCTCCCACCGGTCCTACGCGGACGGCGAGCGGAGAGGCTAGCTGAGGGCACCTAGCTGACAGTCACTGTCCCCAGCATGGTCGGGTGGATGCTGCAGTGGTAAGCGAACGTGCCGGCCTTGCTGAAAGTGAAGTTGAAGCTGGCATTGCGCTGGATCGTGCTGGAGTCGAATGAGCCATCGTTCGCCGTCACGGTGTGGTTCGAGGGGCCAGTGTTTGTCCAACTCACCTGCGTCCCAACCGTGACGTTGAGCGTCGGAGGTGTAAAGCTGAAGTCCTGAATCCGGATCTGGTTGGCGGCACTGGCCGCTGGTGTCTGGATGGCAACCGCGGTCGTCGCCGGGCCCGGCGTGGAGGTGGCGAACGGCGTCAGAGCGGTGGACACGGGATCCGCCGGGCCCGACGACGACGGCCGAGGCCCTGGCGTGTTGGTAGAGCTGATGACGATGGCACGGGACGCCGCCGCGGACGATGCGGCGGTCGCGGCGCCGCCGCAGCCCGCGGTCAGCGAGACAAGCGCCACCACGGCAGCAAAGCGCCTCATCGCAGCCGCTCCGCCAGCACCGCCACGGCCTCGGTCGGAGTGGCAGCATACGTCAGGAGTTGCCGCTCCGGCTCGGAGCCGTGCAACCGGTCGAAGAAGAATTCCATCAGCGCCTGCCAGTCCGGCCCGAGCAGGACCAGCGGCTTAGCTTCGAGCGCGCCGAGGTACAGCAGGTTCATCGTGAGGGACATCTCGGCCAGCGTGCCCGCGCCGCCGGGCAGCGTCACGAAGCCATGGGCGATCGTCACCATGTGCTCGATGCGCCGGAAGATGCTCTCTGTCCGTACCTCTTCGTCGAGCCAGGCATTGCCGCCGCGCTTGATGACCTCGACCGTCACGCCGATAGTTTGGCCGCCACCGTCGCGAGCGCCCCGGCTGACGGCCTCCATCGAGCCGCCAAAGCCGCCACTGCAACTAGTGAAGCCGGCCTCTGCCAGGAGCCGCCCCAGTTCCCGCGCTTGGACGTAATCCGCGTCGCCTTCGATCGATCGGGAGCTGCCGAACACCGTGATGATTCTTCTCTCCTCTTGGACCAAGCGAGCAATGCCTCTCTGGCCAAGCTTACAACTCGCCTGCACGCGTTGGCTCCCCACGGCCAGTAAGCGTTGCTGGCACGCTTTGTGCGACGCATGCCTACCCGACGAAACCTAGCGGTCAGAGTCGCCCCTGGGGGCGTGTGCGGACGTTACTCGATTCTGAAAAGGAGTGCACCCATGGCGGTGAGTCCGTCCCTTACGAGTTGCACGGCCCGCCGGCCTCGCGCGATCTTCATTGCCTCCTACCCACCGCGCGAATGCGGCATCGCCACCTTTACCCGTGACCTGGTCACGGCAGTGGACCGCTTGAACCCAGCCGAGCCGGGTGGCATCGTGGCTATGACCGATCCCGGGAAAAGCTACCTTTACCCGGCCGCCGTCGAATGGCAGATACAGCGGGACGTCGCCAGCTCGTACGAAGAAGCGGCCGAGCTCGTGAACGATGGCCCGTATGACGTGGTGAATGTCCAGCACGAATACGGCCTGTTCGGCGGCGCCTACGGGGCGCACCTCTTCCGCTTCTTGGATCGGCTGCGCAAGCCTGTAGTCCTGAGCATGCACACCACGCTGCCCAATCCCAACCCCGAGTTGCGCTCGGTGACTCGGCGGCTTTTGGAACGCGTCGACCGGACCATTGTGCTGGCGCGCACGGCGCTCGACATCCTGGAACGGGATTACGCGGCGGACTGCAGCCGAGTGCGCTTCGTGCCGCATGGCGTGCCCAACGTCCACTTCATCTCGCCCGATCGCGCCAAACGGGCGCTCGGCCTGGGTCGCCGCCCGGTGCTGGCGACGTGCGGGCTCATGAACCCAGGCAAAGGCATCGAATACGCGCTGGATGCCGTTGCCGCGCTGGTGGACGAGTTCCCGGACCTGGTGTACCTGGTCGTTGGCGAGACCCATCCCGGCGTTCGCGCCGAAATGGGCGAGGCCTATCGCGAGCAGCTCGAGGAGCAGGTGAGGCGGCTCGGGCTGGAAGACCACGTGGTGTTCGAGAACCGTTACCTGGCCTACCGCGAGCTGGTGCTGCGCCTGCTGGCCTGCGACGTGTATGTGGTGCCCTACCTCGACCTGAACCAGATCGTCAGCGGCACGCTCGCCTACGCGGTGGGCTGCGGCCGGGCGGTGGTGTCCACGGCCTCCGCCTACGCCAGCGAGATCCTGGCCGATGGGCGGGGTCTCCTGGCTGAGGCGCGCAGCGCCGCCTCGCTTCAGTCGCGCATCGGCGCGTTGCTGCGCAACCCGGAGTACCGCGGGCAGGTTCAGTTGCGAGCCTATCGCCGCGGGCATGCGATGGTTTGGCCCAATGTGGCGCAGGCATACCTGGAAACGTTTAGGGAGGTCTGCGAGCCGCGAGCTGCCGTGCTGCCCGTGGTTGTCGAGCCGGCCGGCAGCTTCGTGCTGGAGGCGCTGACGGCCTAATCAGCTCGATCAAGCTCGACCACCTCTACCGCCTCACCGACAACACGGGCATGTATCAGCACGCCCGCGGCTCCCGGCCGAACCCGGAGTTCGGCTATTGCGTGGACGACAACGCGCGGGCGTTGATCGTCGCTATCCGGGCGTTGGCGCTGACCGGCGAGAGCGGACTGTTGGACTACGTTCGCCACTACCTGGCCTTCGTCGAGCGCTGCCAGCGGCCCGATGGCCGCTTCCGGAATTTCATGGCCGCCGACGGCACGTGGCTGGACGAACTGGGCTCCGAAGACGCCAACGGCCGGGCCATCTGGGCGCTGGGCTTCGCGGCGCGGCATTCGGCCCAGGCCGAAGTTCGGATTCGCGCGCTCCATTGCCTTGACCAGGCGCTGGATGCTTTGGCGTCTCCCTCGCCCGCCGCTTTCGCCGTCCGCGTAGGACCGGGAGAGGGTCGGGGTGAGGGAACCTGGCGCCCCGGTGGCGATCAGGGCCGAGGGAGGCTCGGGCTGTCCTGGCTGCACTCGCAGGCGTTTGCGCTGCTGGGGCTCCGCGACTGGCGCGAGGCTGAGCCGTCGGCCGAGGTGGACGAGCTTACCGAGCGCTTCGCTGCTTCGCTGGCAGGCGCGTTCGAGCGCTCCTCGAGGCCGGATTGGCGCTGGTTCGAGGACGAGCTGACCTATTGCAACGCCCGGCTGCCGGAGGCCCTGCTGGGCACCCGTTACGCCGGCATTGGGCTGCAAAGCCTAGCCTGGCTGTGTGGCGTGCTCGAGGTCGATGGCTGCATCAGCCTCATCGGCAACCGCGGCTGGTACCCACGCGGCGGCCCGCGCGCCGTATACGACCAGCAGGCGGTGGACGCCTCCGCCCTCGTGTCCGCCTGCGCGGTGGCCCACCGCCTGTCAGGTGACGGCCGCTTCCGCCGCTGGGCCGAGCTGGGCTACTCTTGGTTCGAGGGCAACAATGTCGGCCGGCGCCCGATGGTCGATCCTGAAACTGGCGGCTGCTGTGACGGCCTCGAAGCCGGCGGCGTTAACCTCAACCAGGGCGCCGAGTCCCTGCTTGCTTGGCTCCTGGCCTGGGAGGACATGGCCGAGCAGGGCTGGGTCTAGCCGGCGCCTATTTCGTGCCCAAGAACTGCGGATCGATCAGCGTATTGACGGCCGGCGGCTTGTCGACGGCTTTGATGTCGGTGATGCCCTGTGCGATGTTCTCGAAGCCCTTGATCGAGATCTTGCCCGTTTCGGACACTGCGGCGACGTCGTCGTTGTAGGTCTTCTCGGCGATGTCGGGCGGGGTGTCCATGTCCTTGGCGAAGAGCTGGATCGCCTGCGCTTTGTTGGCCTTCATGAACTTGACTGCGTCGAAGAACGCCGCAAGGTAGTCCTTCACCATCTGCGGGTTCTCCTTGATCAGCTTGTCTGTGGCGACCAGCACTTCAAAGGGGAAGTCGGGCATGATCGCGTCGGCGTGGAAGATGATTTTGCCGTCGCCGCTTTTCTCCAGCTGAGCGCCGCCGTCGGCGGTCCACACGAAGCCATCGTCCTGCTTAGTCTTGAGGGCGGCAAGCTGAGCGTCGAACGCGCCCAGAGCCACCGTTTTGGCGCCGTCGTTGCCCCACTTCTTGGCCAGGTTCAGGCGCTGGACAACGTAATCGGTGAACGCGCCTTTGGTGGTCACGCCAATGGTCTTGCCTTTGAGGCCGTCAGCGTTGGCGATCCCGGTATCGGGACGGACGATGATGGTCATGAACTTGGGCGAATCGTCGATCTGGCCGACGATCTTGATCGCCTGGCCCTTAGGGATGGCCGTGGCGCTGGCCGTGCTGGACGACAGGCCGATGTCGATGGCCCCGGCGGCCAGCGCCTGCTGCAGCGCGCCATCGCCGGCGAAGGAGCTGACCTCCGCCTGCAGGCCGTGCTGCTTGTCGATCCCTTGCGAGACGACGACGTTGGCCGGCTCGAACTCGAACGTCTTGGCCACTGACAGGCCAACCCGGACCTTACGCAGCCCGCTGGCTGCCGGAGCGGCGCTGCCCGAGGCCGCTGGCTTGGCACTGGCCGAGGCCGCTGGCTTTGCCGAAGCGGATGCGCCGGCCGCGGCGGCCGGACTGGAAGCCGCGGGCTTGGGAGCCGTGGAGGCGCTGGCCGGCGCCGCCGGCGAGCTGGCTGGAGCTGAGGCTGGCGCGGCCCCGCCGCCGCAGGCGGCCAACGCCAGCGCCACGACGGGCACGAGTAAGAATGTCCATTTCATGCCGGGCATAGTACCGTGGAACTGGCGCCGCCAGCCGAATGAGAGCCGCTAGATGAGCCCTTGGCGCTCGAACCAGCGCCGCAAATCCCGCAGCTCGTCCTCGACCACTTGGTGGTCCATAGGGTACTCGTGGTACTCCACATCGG
This sequence comes from Chloroflexota bacterium, assembly GCA_036844545.1. Classification (GTDB taxonomy): domain Bacteria; phylum Chloroflexota; class JAJPGV01; order JAJPGV01; family JAJPGV01; genus DATGVV01. The sequence goes on along the minus strand of DAIUFO010000160.1, from coordinate 3,435 downwards.
CTTTTAACGTCTCCAGGTGCATGCGCGCCTGCCGGCCCATGACAACTGGCAGGACGTTGTCGTATTGGCCATGGGCGACGAACATGGGCTTGCCGGCCACACCGGCCTCATTGGCGGCCAGCGGCGACTGGAGGGGTAGGTAGCCGCTGAGCATGGCGGTCGCCTTCATCAGGCCCGGTTCGGCCAGCGTCAGGCAGCCGGACATCAGGGCGCCCTGGCTGAAACCCGCCAGGAACAGGCGGCCGGGATCGATCGGGTAGCGCGATGGCAGGTCGGTCACGAACTCGCGCAGCTGGGCCATGGAGCTGTCAAACGTCGCTTGGTCGGGCACGTGCTGCTCGCCGCTGAGGTCATACCAAAAGTAGCCACCCCAGGGGAAGGGGAAAGGCGCTCGGACGCTTACGACCAATGCCTGCTTGGGCAATTCGGGCACTAATCCGAACAGGTCCTGCTCGTTCGATCCGCGGCCGTGCAGCACCACCAGGCAGGGATGGGGCTCTTGGTCTTCGACACGCGGCCAGGCCGTGAGATGTTCGAGCATGGGGGGTGGGCGATGGGGGGTTCGAACCCTCGACCTCACGGATGTGAACCGTGCGCTCTGACCAGCTGAGCTAATCGCCCGACGCCGTGCGGCCTTGAGATTATAGTCCGGGGTACCGTGGCCATCGATCTCAGCCCGCGGCGAGGGCGGTTCACCTTCCCGGCGATGAAGAACTCGGCCTTTGTGGAGTTCCCGCGGCCGTTCCCCTTCACACCGTCGTGGGTGGACGTGAAGAGCCCGGTGTCCGGAGTGATCGCCTGTAATCTCACGCGTATTGGCTTCGTCTGCTCGCTGCAGCCGGGGGTCCTCATCGAGCGGCCATTTCCGGTGGATTGGGAGGCCGTCATCTAGCCGCTGCCGTTAGCATTGGCAGCCATGGACATCGAGCAATTCATCGAGCTGACGCGTACGCGGCGCAGCATCCGCGGCTTCGATTCAAGCCGCGACGTGCCCGACGAATACCTGCACCAGATGATCGAGGCGGCGCGCTGGGCGCCGAGTGGCGGCAACGGCCAGCCGTGGCACTTCATCATCGTGCGCGACCAAGCCGACCGCGATTGGAACGCCGAGCTGTTCGAGAAGCAGCAGGAGCACAAGAAGGAGATGGAGCGGGCCGTCCGTGGCCAGGTGCGGATGACGGGCGCCGGCTTCCGGCGGGCGCCCGTGCACATCCTTGTGTTGGGCGATCCTCGTGTGAACGAGAGCTACCCGGTCCGAACTATGCTGGAGAAATCGGCC
>DAIUFO010000160.1:0-2146 GCA_036844545.1 Chloroflexota bacterium | reverse complement strand
GCCCGCCACTTCTACAGCGGGTTGGCTAACGCCACCCTGCAGTTGATGCTGGCCGCGACCTGCCTAGGGCTGGCCGGTGCAGTACGTGTCCGACGCCGGCTCGCCCTATATGGGCACCTTGCTCAAGGTCCACTACGGCATCCCCGACCCGTTGGAGGTCTACGAATTGGTCCCGGTTGGCTGGCCATCGGTCGCGCCGCAGCCGACCCCGCGGCGCTCGCCCGAGAGCATGATCCACATGGGCCGCTTCGATCCGGAAAAGTTCCTTTCCGACCAGGAGATGCACGACTTCTTGTGGCACGAATCGCGGTTGGGCGCCTACGGCAAGAGTCAGGCGGCGGCCAGCAAAGAGCTGGGGATGATCCAGCAGTAAGGAGCGCTTCCCTCTCTACAGGGTCGCTCCAGCACCCTGTGGCGGGCGATACTACCTCAGCCCCTCTGGTATAGGCCCGTTCCCAAGAAATGGCCCATCTCCAACTCCAGGCTCCGACCACGATGCACCCATAGCGGTAAACCGATTCACACATGGACGACGTAAACCGCAACGACGCTCCAGGCTGTTCCCGACGAGGTCCCTTGCGCCGAGGGCCAGGTTTATGATGCCCTCACCATGTTCACCATCGACGCCGATACACACGTCATCGAGACCGAGCACACCTGGGATTTCCTCGAAGGGACCGACCGTAAGTTCCTGCCCGTGCCCATTCAGGCCACGCGGAACGGCAAGCAGCAAGAGTTCTGGCTTATTGACGACCGGCTATCGCCACGCCGCCAGAATATCGGCCACGACACCAGCGAAGCCGCTCGCGAGATGTTGGATCTCGACGGCCGTATCGGCGACATGGATCGTTTGGGTGTGGACGTCCAGGTGCTGTTCCCCACCATGTTCCTCCGGCCCGCGACCACCAAGCCGGAGGTCGAGCTGGCCTTGTGCCGCGGCTACAATCGCTGGCTGGCCGACATTTGGAGCCGGGGCCAGGGCCGGCTGCGTTGGGCGGTCATGCTGCCGCTCATGAGCATGGCCGAGGCGCTGGACGAGCTGCGCTGGTCCAAACAGCACGGCGCGGTCGCCGTCTTCATGCGTGCCTTCGAAGGCGACCGCCGTCCGGCCGATCCCTACTTCTTCCCACTCTTCGACGAGGCCAGCCGGCTGGACATGCCGCTCGCCTTTCATGCTGCGATCGGCAGCCTGACGCTGAACGATATGTTCGGCGACGAGGCGTTCAGCAAGTTCAAGTTCCCCGTGTTTCATGCCTTCTGGTCGATGGTGGCCAACGACATACCGACCAAGTTCCCGGAGCTGAGAGTTGGCTTCGTCGAGGCCAGCGCTCAATGGATCCCCTATGTCATGCACCATCTGGCATCGTCGCTCAAGCGCCGTGGAAAGGATCTGTCTCAGCATCTGCTGCGCGACTCGCGCTTGTACGTGACGTGCCAGACGGACGACGACCTGGACTACGTCCTTCGTTATGCCGGCGAGGACAACCTCATGATCGGCTCCGACTACGGCCATGGCGACACCTCCAGTGAGCTGGACGCCCTGCGCCACCTCAAGGAAAAGGGCGAGGTCGCGCCAGCGGTCGTGGACAAGATCCTCGGCGCCAACCCGCAGGCGTTTTACGGCTTATGACAGCGTCGTGGCTGGGAGCCGCCGGGGCAGCAATGGCTGCCAGCTTGCTGGCTGCCTGCGGCGGACAGCTCCCGGCGGCGTCCAGCCCACAGCCTTCGGCCAGCACCGCCGCAGCGGTCAAAGCCAGCGTCCCGGCGTCCGCGGCCGTGGGGTTGACCAAGATGTCCGTCGTCTACAGTGCGCTCTCGCCCTCATATTTGGCTCTCTGGGCGGCCAAGGACGGCGGCCTCTTCCAGCAGAACGGGCTCGACGTCGACATGCAGCTGACCGGCGGCGGCTCACCTGCGATGGCCGTGTTCCTTTCCGGCCAGGCCGACATCTTTCAGGCGGCCGGCTCGGACCTACTGGGAGCCGTGGCTGGCGGATCGGACATCGTCGTTACGGCCACTACCTCCGCCGTCTATCCCTTCAAGATCGAGGTGCACCCGTCAATCAAGACCCCCGCTGACCTCAAGGGCAAGAAGATCGGCATTACCAGCATCGGCGACACTAGCGACGCTGCCCTCCACCTCGCCC
>DAIUFO010000159.1:0-8372 GCA_036844545.1 Chloroflexota bacterium | reverse complement strand
TGTGCTCGTCGACGCCGGTCCGACCGCTGAGTTCATTTTGCGACAGCCTGCTGGAAGTCCTTTTTGACGCCGTGGGGCAGTGGCAGAGCGTTCACTGTCTGGCCCAGCATCGCGCGGGGATCCATGGCCGCTGCGCGCGCCGCCGCCGGATTGGCGTACATGCAGCGTCCCCGCCTATCCAGCATGAAGAATTGGTCGGGCGTGGCCGCCATGACGGTCTCCAACAGGCGTGTTTGCTGGCTGAGCTCAGCTTGATTCAGCCGGCCCACCGGCGTCCGGACCGCCCCAACGATGACCGCCTCTTCCACGTTTTGTCATTCTGAGCCGCGCGCGAAGAATCCGCAACCCCGTGGGTCCGGATTCCTCGCTCCGCTCGGAATGACAAAACGTGGCGCGTATCATCCGGCACATGGCTCTCCGAACCCCAAGCCAATACATCCAAAGCCTCCGCGACGATCGCACCGTCTATTTCCGAGGCCAGCGGGTGCCTGACGTCACCCAGCATCCCGCCATCCGCGTCGGCATCGACCACGCCGCCATCGACTACGCCCTAGCCGAGCAACCCGAGCACCGGCCCCTCGCCGTCGTGGAAGACGAGGGCCAGCCCTGCAGCCGCTACTTCAAGCTGCCGCGCAGCTCGCAGGACCTGCTCGACCGCTCCGCCTTGATCGAGCTCAGCACCCGCAAGGGCGCCACCATGGTCTGCCTGGTCAAGGAGATCGGCACCGACTGCTTGTTCGCCCTCACCCGCGTGGCCCAGCAGACCGACGCCAAGTTCGGCACCGAGTACTCAGGCCGCGTGCAGCGCTTCTACCACCACTGCCGCGACAACGACCTGGCCATGGCTGTGGCCCAGAGCGACGTCAAGGGCGACAGATCCAAGGGTCCGTCGCAGCAAGCCGATCCCGACCAGTACGTCCGCATCGTCTCGCGCGACGATACGGGCATCACCGTCCGCGGCTGCAAGGTCCACACCTCGGTCAGTGTCAATGCCAACGAGCTGCTCGTCATCCCCACCCGGGCCATGGCTGAGGCCGACGCCGACTACGCCGTGGCCTTCGCCGTTCCGCTGGCCACACCCGGCCTCAAGCTCATCGCCAGCCCGTACGACACCCACCCCAAGAACCGCTTCGAGCACCCGCTCAGCGCGGAGCACAAGATGTTTGAGACAATGACTGTGTTCGACGACGTGTTCGTCCCCTGGGAGCGCGTCTTCCTGGCCGGCGAGTGGCAGATGGCCGGTCCGCTGGCGCTGGGCTTCGTCGACTACCATCGCTTCACCGCCGTCTCCTACAAGCTGCCGCTGGTCGATCTGCTCGTCGGCGCCGCCTTCTGCATGGCCGAGTACAACGGCATCGAGCGCGCCGGCCACGTGCGCGACAAGCTGATCTGGCTGGTCAGCTACGCCGAGACGCTTCGCGCCCTCACCCGCCTCTCGGCGCTGGAGTGCGTCCAAACGCCGGAAGGCCTGGTCAAGCCACACACGCTTACCGTCAACATGGCCAAGCACCACTTCGCCGCGAACTACCACCAGGCGCTGGCCCACGTCCAGGACATCACCGGCGGGCTCGCCGCCACCGCGCCCGCCGAAGAGGACTTCCGCAGCCCCGAGACCGGCGGCTACCTCTGGAAGTACCTCGCCGGCAAAGCCCCCTATTCAGCCGAAGAGCGCATGCGCATGATCACCCTCGTGCAGGACCTCACCGCCTCTGACTTCGCCGGCTACCACGCCGTCCTGGCCGTCCACGCCGAAGGCTCCATCGAAGCCGAGAAGCTGGCCATCCTGCGCGAATACGACCCTAAGCCGGCGGTGGCCTACGCCAGATCCTTAGTCCCCTCTCCCGCCGCGGCGGGAGAGAGTTAGGGTGAGGGAACCTCGTGCAGCCAGGTCCAGATGAGCTGGCGCGAGATCGATACCGATGGCGGGAACGTGAGCGAGCCGTCCTTGATGGCCGCCAGGATCTCCGCCCGGCTGAACCAGCGGGCATCCTCCAGCTCGTCGTCCACGGTCAGCTCGCCGAACTCGGCTTCCGCCTCGTAGCCGAGCATCAGCGAGGCCGGGAACGGCCACGGCTGCGAGCCCAGGTAGCGGACGCTGCTGACCCGAACCCCGACCTCTTCGTACACCTCGCGGACCACCGCCGCCTCGGGCGTCTCGCCTGGCTCGACGAAGCCCGACAGCACCGTCCAGCGGTTCAGCGCCGAGCCAGGCCGGCGGCTCAGCACGCACCGATCGCCAGCGGCCACCAGCATGATGACGGCTGGATCCGTGCGCGGGAAGTGTTGTGCGCCGCAGTTGGCGCAACGCCGCGAGTGGCCGGCCTCCTCGGCGAGCGTTGGCCCCCCGCACACGCCGCAGAACCGGTGCCGCCGGTGCCAGCCGACCATGGCCACCGCCTGCACCGCCAGCGCAGAATCGCCGGCGGACAGCACCGCGCCGGCCACCCGCAGATCCTGGAAGGCGTCGGCCTCGGCGCCCAAGCCGCCAGCCTCCGCATCGCACACAAACACCGCCGCGCCCTGCTCGTCCACGCCTAGGAACGTCACCTCGGCATCATCCGGCAACGCGCTTAGGTCCAGGCATCCGAGGCCTGACCCATCCGCGATCAGCAAGTCCGACTGCGAGCGCACAGCAATCACTCGCGTCGTCGCCGCCTGCCGCGCCTGTGCCAGCCAGGCCTCATCCCGCCGGCGTAAGGCTGCGCGGTCGTGCGTGCCATCGCACATTGGAATCTCGACCAGCCTCTCCATCGGCCGTCAGCTTACCAACGCCGCCGAGCCCTGGTGCAGCTCGTCGCTGCTGTCCTGCAGTCGCTCGCGCAAACCTGGCGCGAACCCGAATGCGATCGCCAGCGTGGCGCTGGCCAGACCGCCAGTTATGGCGGCGCCGACAGGGCCGATGAATTCTGCTGCGACGCCTGCTTCTAATCCGCCGATTTGCGGACCGCCTACGTCGAAAATCCCAGACAGCGCCGTCACGCGGCCACGCACCTCGTCGGGCGTTTTGAGCTGCATGACTGTGACCCGGAGCACCTCGCCGATGACGTTGGCTACGCCCTTGAGGAACAGCGCCACTAAAGCGAGCGTGAACGTTCGGCTGAACCCCAGGCAAGCAAAGAACAATCCCTCCGCCGCATAGGCGCCGACCATCAGCACCAGCGGATGCTTGACCTGGCGTACGCTGCCGAGCACCAGTCCGGCCGCCAGCGCGCCGGCGGACAGCGCGGCGCTCAGCACGCCCAAACCCTCGGCTCCCACAGCGAACACGTCCAGCGCGAAGATCGGCAGCAGCGTATTGGTGCTGCCGCAGCCGCGCGTCAGGAAATCCATCAGCATCGGCACGATCACCAGCGGCTCCTTCCGCGCGAAGTGCAGCCCGGCCGTGAGCCGCTCCCAATTACGGGCGGACGTCACAGCCATCTGAGGCACCGGCCCCAGCAGCAGCACGGCAGCCACCACCGCCAGGAACGACAGCGCATTCCCGAAGTAGTTCCAAGTCAGGCCGTAGCGGCCGATCACCAGCCCGCCGATGCCCGGCCCGACGATCATGGCTGTCCGCCGCAGCAGGGTCAGCAGCGTCATCGCGCCCGTCAGCTCAGCCCGCGGCACCAGGTTGGGGATGATGGCCTGCCTCGCGGGCGAGTCGAAGGCCGCCGCCGCCCCGCCCAGGAAGGTCACCAGGTACAACAGCCACACCGTCACGTGCCCGCTGGCCGTTGCCACCACGAGGCCGCCCGTCAGCAGCATCTGGCTGCTCTGGGTCAGGATCAGCAGCCGCTTGCGGTCCATGCTGTCGGCCAGCGCTCCACCCACCAGCGACAACACCATGAACGGCACGGCCCGGAACAGGCCCAGCAACCCGAGCTGCAGCGGCGAGTTCGTGAGGACGTACACGTGCCAGGCCAGGCCGATGGTCTGCATCTGGTCGCCCGCGGCCGATATCAGTTGCCCGAGCATCAGCAGCCGGAAATCGCGATGCCGCAAGCTGGCCAGCGCCTTCGGTGCGGCCGGCCGGCGAGCCCGGTCCGCCAACCCGCCCGCGTTCGCCACTGCCCTTAGGATAGGTGCCGAGAGGAGCGCACGTGCCACTAGTCACCGGCGGCCAAGCCATTGTTGATTGCCTCGAAGCTGAGGGCGTAGAGGTCGTGTTCGGCATCCCCGGCGAGCACACCATCACTCTGTACGACGGCCTGTTCCAGCGCCCCAGCATCCGCCACATCCTGCCGCGCCACGAGCAGGGCGCGGGCTTCATGGCCGAGGGCTACGCCATGGCCTCAGGCAAGGTTGGCGTGTGCATCACCACCACCGGCCCCGGCGCTTTCAACGCGCTGACACCGCTGGCCGAAGCCTACGGCGACTCCGTGCCGGTGCTGATGATCGCCAGCGAGATCGGACGCGAGTTCATCGGCCAGGCTCGCGGCATCACCCACGAGAGCAAGGACCAGCTCGGCGTGCTGGAGCGCGCTTCCGGCTGGGCCGCCCAGGCCAGCAGCGTGGGCGAGATCCCCGAGGTCATGCACGAAGCCTTCGTCCGCATGCGCTCCGGCCGCCCGCGGCCGGCCGTCGTCCAGGTCCCCCTCGACGTGATGGCCGACAAAGACGACGTGGCGCCGCTCCCGTCCGTCCAGCCCCAGCGCGTCTCTGCCGATCCGGCCGCCGTCGCCGAAGCCGCGAAAATGCTGGCGAGTGCCCAGCGCCCCATCATCTGGGCCGGCGGCGGCGTGAACATTGCCGGCGCCAACGACATCCTGCGTCAGCTTGCCGAGCTGCTCGGCGCACCGGTGATCGCCACGCCCGACGGCAAAGGCGCCATCCCGGAGGATCACCCGCTGGCGCTGGGCAGCTCCAGCGGCGAAGGTCCCGTTACCGAGCTGATGCGCCGAGCCGACACCGCCCTGGTGGTCGGCACGCGCTTCCAGCAGCGCCTCACCCGCAACTGGACGATGCCGCTGCCCAAACAGCTCGTCCAGATCGACGTCGATGCCTCCGAGATTGGCAAGAACTACCCTGCCAGCACCGGCCTGGTGGGCGACGCCGGGCTCGTCCTGAATCAACTCTTCGAGCAGCTTCGCGGCCAGACCATCACGCCCAAGCCGGAGCTGGCCACCGAGCTGGAGCACATCCGCGAGACCATCGGCAGCTACTTGCGCGAGCACTTCACGCCCGAGGCCGAGATGCTGGCCGCCTTCCGCGAAGGGCTCGCGCCCGACGCCATGATCTTCAGCGACACCGCCCGCGCCGTCGGCTGGCTGCGCAACCACCTGCCGGTCTACGCCCCGCGCTCCTTCTTCACCCCTGGCGGCTTCAGCACGCTGGGCTTCTCGTTCCCGTCGGCCATGGGCGCCAAGGCGGCCTTTCCCGATCGCCAGTCAGTGGCGGCCTGTGGCGACGGCTCCTTCATGTTCACCTGCAACGAGCTGGCGACCGCCGTCCAGGAGGGGCTGGGCGTCACCGTCCTGCTGTTCAACAACCGCTGCCACCTCGGCATCAAGGACCACCAGGACGCCGAATGCGGCGGCCGCCACATCGCCGTCGAGTTGCACCAGCCCGACTTCGTGCAGTTCGCTCAGTCCTTCGGCGCCCTGGGCCTCCGCGTCGAGCGACTGGAGCAGCTCGCCCCCGCCCTCACGCAAGCCCGCGACTCCCAGAAGCCCGCCATCGTGGAGATCACCTTCGACATGCGCCGTGTCCAGCGCACACCCTGATCCGCTGTCCTAGCGCAGCGAGTAGCCCGTCTCGTAGTGCAGGTAGATGCCGTCGAAGTAGAACCAGCGCATCTTGGCGCTTTCGCGCGCATAGTGGATGGCCATCTCCTGGAGCTCGGGGGTGGTGCAGTGGCGCTCGAGTAAGTCAAAGGCCCGGCCCCCGTGCTCGATATCGACCTCCGCGTGCAGCCAGAAGTGCTCGATTTCGTGCTCCTGAAACTTGTATTTGTCCCGCAGAGCCGGGAGCACCTTGCTGTACAGCATCGGAGACTGTGACTCGGTACCGATGCGAATAGCTGCCAAGCCGGCGATCCATGGCTGCTCGCGAGCCACCTGGATCAACCAGTTGGCCCAGGCCTCGGTGGTTGGTAGTGCGCGTCCGGCCATGACCTCTTCGAGGTCCGCGCCGTTGGCCGCGGCGAAGCGCAGCACAATGTCGAGGTGTGGCGTGGCTTCGGTGAACTCCTCGCGATAGTTTTCCAGCTCGGACGAGATCACATCGGCTGGCCCCTTGGAGGCAATGAGGAAGGGTGGCGCCTTCATCTTGCTGATCCAGTGCCAGTGCTCGATGGCCCAGCCCATCATGGCGTTGCGGCCCAACTCCCCGCGGGCCCATTTTTCCGTCATTGGGTGGTTGGCGCAATGGCGTTCGAGCACGGCAGCTTCCAGCTCGTCGCGAAACGAAAGGGCGACAGCCATCTCAGGCAACCACGTCGGCGTACGTCGGCACGAAGTCGCCTTCGACCAGGCGCATGAACTCTGGCCGAATGTCGTGCATGATCCGCTCGCGCAGCGCACGATGCTCCGCTTTGTCCTTCCATTCGGCAATCAGGTAGAAGTGCTCGGGGTCGTTCTCGTCCCGGCACAGCACCCCGTCGGTCACCTGGGCCGAGGACTCGTGCATGGGGTTCTTGCCCGAATGGTCGAAAGCCTCGAACAGTTCGACGAACTGGTCGCCGCTGCCAGGCTTCACACGAAAGTCGTAGACGTGCAGGAAATTGCCTTGCTGAGCCAGTGGCTTATTGGCCATGGGTTCCTCCTGTTTCCACCTGGTGGGCGGCATCATACAACCTGGGCTTGGAATCACGTGGCGATGCGCCACGCGCCGTACACTAGCCTCTTGCGTGACCTTTGAAGACAAGCTCCTCCTGAATGCGCCAGCCTCCGAGGTCTGGGATCTCCTGCTGGACGTGAATCGCTTTGCCGCCTGCATGCCCGGCGTGGAGCAGGTGACCCAAATCGATGACCACACCTTCGACGGCGTCATGACCGCCCGCGTCGGCCCTATGTCCGGTAAGTTCGCTTTCCGCGCCAAGATTCTCGAGAGCGACCCGCCGCGTGAGCTGGCCGCGCAGGTCGAGGGCACCGACTCCGTCACCAAGAGCAAGCTCACCGCCGACATGGGCATGACCCTTACGCCCCAAGGCGAGCATCAGACCGAGCTGGCCCACCGCGCCACCGTCGAGATGCACGGCCGCCTGGCCATCCTGGGCGATATGGTCATGCGCGCCACGGCCAGCCTGCTGATCGAAGAATTCGGCAAGCGGCTGCGCCAGCAGCTCGAAGCCGCCAAGTAGGGAGAATAGATGGAACAGCGCTACGACGTCATCGTGGTCGGCGGCGGCTCTGCCGGCTGCGTGGCCGCCGCCCGCCTCTCAGAGGATCCCAACCGCAAGGTGCTTCTGCTGGAGGCCGGCCCCGACCCGCGGCCCGTCCCGGACATCGTTTCCGACGCCACCCAGCAGACGCGGCTGCTGCTCGAGTCCGACTATCTCATGATGTACCCGACCAAGCGCCAGGCCGACGGCAGCACCTTCTACTCGCTGTCCGGCCGGATCATGGGCGGCGGCTCGTCCGTCAACGTGATGGCCGCGCCGCGCCCGACCAAGCGCGACCTGGACTCCTGGGTGGCCCACGGCAACCCCGATTGGACCTACGACAACATGCTGCCCATCCTCAAGCGCATCGAGTCGGACCAGGACTATCCGGACAGCCCCATTCACGGGACAACCGGGCCGTTGTACATCCAGCGGCCGTGGCAGCTGCACGAGCCCGCTTCCGACCCGGTTGAGGCCTTCATCGAGCGGGCCGTCGACATGGGCCTGCCCATCTGCCCCGACCTCAACCAGCCCGACCCCTTCGGCGTGTGCGCCTCGCCTTACAACATCAAGAACGGCGTGCGCCAGTCGACGACAGTTGCCTACCTCGAGATGGCCCGCGGCCGCTCCAACCTGGACATCGTGTCCGAAGCGCTCGCCCTCAAGCTGAACGTCGCCGGCCGCCGCGTCCAGAGCGTCGTCTACGAAAAAGACGGCCAGGCGGTCACCGTCGCCGCTGACAAGATCGTCCTGACCGCCGGCTGCTACCACAGCCCCCAGCTGCTCATGCTGTCCGGCATCGGCCGTGCCAAGGATCTGGAGAAGCTCGGCATCACGGTCACGAATGCCCTGGAAGGCGTGGGCGAGAACTACCAGGACCACGCCGTCGTCTACATGACCTTCGAAGGCCCTTCGGCTTTCAACCCAGACTGGGTCATCCCGCGCTTTCGGCTGCTGTACAAGAGCCCCGACGGCCTCTCCTCCTTCGACTTCCACGTCATGATGCGCCCGGCCACCGAGGTCGAGGGCCTCAAGCGCATGATGCCCATCTCCATGCACCTGCTGGAGC
>DAIUFO010000158.1:1401-8379 GCA_036844545.1 Chloroflexota bacterium | reverse complement strand
CATTCATATGGCGCCTGATTTCGATGATCCGCTGCCGGACGACCTGCTGGCCCTGTTCGAAGGGTCTGATGAGTGAGACTGCTGCTGGATACCAATGCCCTCCTGTGGGACCTCGCTGGCAGCGACCGCATCCAACCAGCCGTGGTTGCTCTGATAGTGGACCCGACGAATGAGGTGTTCGTCAGCGCCGCGAGCGCCTGGGAAATAGCTGTCAAATTCGCCCTCGGTAAGCTTTCGGTCTCTGAACATCCACGCGATTGGCTCCCCCGGCACCTGGCCGCCAATCGGTTCGTGCCACTGTCGATCACGATTCAGCACGCCCTGGCAGTTGCTGATTTGCCCCGGCATCATCGCGATCCGTTCGACCGGATTCTGGTGGCTCAGGCCAAACTGGAACAGCTGGCGCTCGTGACGGGGGATGAGAAGTTGGCTGCCTATGGCGTGGAGTTAGTCGTCTGCTGAGCTAGGCCTGGTCCAGTTTCCGGTCGGCGGCGCTCTGGACGAATGATGGGTCGATGATCTTTGACAAGTCGACCGTCTTGAGCTTCGGGTTCTCGCCGCTCAGCTGGTCGACCGCGTTGGCCAGATTGTCCTGCTTGGGGTAAGGCAGGCTTGGGGTGATGGGGTTGTAGAAGTCGTAGGTAATCTGCATGGCCTTGTCGTCATCGCTTTTTTCGTACTTCTTCATGATGGCGACGCCCATCGCCTTGTCCTTCTTGTCGAGGGCGATGCCTTCGACGATCGAGTCGATGAACTTCTGGACGGCGTCGCGATGGGAGGCTGTGTAGCTGCGCTGCACATTGAGCGAGGCGTTGGTCGATGGCAAGTTCATGGTGGTCGTGTCGGCGATGGAGTGGAAGCCCTGGGATTCCAGCTGCAGCGTGCCTGGCGGGTCCAGCATGGTGGCCTGGGCGGCGCCGCTCAGCAGGGCAGCAGTGCGGTTGGAATTGCTGGCGACGGGCACAAACGTGACGTCTTTCTGAGGATCGAGGCCCAGCTTGGGCAGCGCTTCCTTCGTCGCCACCGCATCGGTGCCGGTGAGATTGCTGACGGCGATCTTCTTGCCCTTGAGATCGGCGGGCGTCTTAATGCTCGCGGGCGCCATCAGCAGGTAGCCGTACTGAGGGTGAATCATCGCGATAATCACCAAGTCGGCGCCGTTCGCGTCGGCGCTGACCGCGTTAGTGCCGTCAGTCCAGACCACCTGAAGCTGGCCGGCGATGAGGTCCGAGATCATGCCACTGCTGCTGCTGGTGGAGATCACGACTTTGACATCGAGGCCATTCTTCTTGAAGATGCCGGTATCGTTGGCAGTCCACAGCGGCAGGTCGCCGCCGCTGATGCCCACATAGGCGACGGTCATCGGCGTGGGCTGGCCGGCGGCGGACGTGGAGGCGGCCGGTTTGGCGCTGGCGCCGCCGGAGACTGCGGCAGAAGGCTTGGCGCTGGCCGCCGCGGAAACCGCGGCCGACGGTTTCACGCTTGCGGCCACGGGTGCGGCCGAGTTCGCCGGCGCGGGGCTGGAAGCAGGAGCAGCGGTCCCGCCGCAGGCTGCCAAGATCAGGAGGCTGGCGAGAGCCAGCGGAGTTGGCGATTTCATAACGGTGCCCGATAGTACCGCACCGGTGGCTAGTGGAAGTGGGGCATCACCTCTTGCGCGAACAAACGCATCGAGCGGCGCGCCTTCTCCGGCCGGATGCCGCCGAAGTTCATCCAGCAGGCAAGCTCGCCCACGCCGGCCTGGTCCAGCTCGGCGACTTTGCGGGCCACGGTCTCGGGCGAGCCGACCAGCAGGGCGCTTTCCAGCAGCTCCTCCCAGGTTTGCGCTCGCAGGCGGGCGCTAGCGGCGCCGGCCTGCTGGTAGACGGACTCGTGCAGGCCCACCAGGCCTTCGGCGCTAAGGGAGCGCACGAAGGCGTCGCGGTACCACATCTCCGGGCCTTTGGCCTCAGCCTGCGCCTCGGCATTGGTCGGCGCGACGTAGACGTGCTTGGTGACGACCCAGCGAGCCAGCAAACCATCAATCTCCGCCTGCGAATGGCCGCTGGCCTCGAGCGCCGCGACGTACGCCTGGCGCGAGTGCAGGTTCTGGGACAGCGGCGAGCCGAGGCCGGAGCTCATGATGGCGAAGCCTTTCCTGCCCGCCCACTCGATGCTTTCCGGGCCCCGGCGGCGCCTGCAGGAAGAAGTAGGTCCCGAACCGCACAGCGGACCCGACCTGTCTGCTAGAATCCGGCTCGTGCTCGCACGACTCGCCAGCCAAGCATGGTGGTGGCTGCCCAGGTAGGCGGCCAGCAAGCGTCGTTCGCAGCGTAATCCAGGAATCGACGGAGCCGCCTCGGAAGGGGCGGCTCTGATGTTTTCCGAGCCGCTCCCCGACGCGGGGGAGTTTTGGGATGGAAGACAGCCTGTACCGTACCGAAGGTGGTGTGACGGTGCGCCGGAGCATCGAGCGGATGCCTCATCAAGGCGCCATCGATCCGCTGGTGGCGGCGCTGGACAGCCGGCCCGGGGCCGTGCTGATCTCGAGCTATGAGTACCCGGGCCGCTATACCCGCTGGGACATGGGCTTCGTGGATCCGCCCCTGCGGCTGACGTTCCGGGACTTCGCCTTCGAGATCGAGGCGCTGAACGAGCGCGGGCAGGTGCTGCTGCCGGCTATTGGCGAGAAGCTGGCAGGACTGCCGTTTGTCATGCTGAGCGAAGCGAAGCATCCGCGGTCCGCCGGCGGTGGGACGGATTCTTCGCTCGACGCTCAGAATGACAAATGCGTCCGAGGTTCTGTTCAGCCTGGCGGCGAAAGGTTCTTTGAGGAGCAGCGCAGCAAGCAGCCTTCGGCGTTTACGGTGGTGCGGGCGCTGGTGGAGCTGTTTGCCAGCGAGAGCGACCCTCACCTGGGGCTGTACGGCGCGTTCGGCTACGACCTGGCCTTCCAGTTCGAGCCGATCCACCGCCGGCTGCCGAGGCCGGCCGAGCAGCGCGACCTGGTGCTGTACCTGCCGGACGAACTACTCATTGTGGACCACCAGCGGCAGATGGCCGAGCGGCGCAGCTACGACTTTGAGGTGGGCGGGCGCTCGACCACTGGGCTGCCGCGGAGCGGAGCGGACAAGCCTTATCGGCCAGCCAAGCCTGGCGAGCCATCGCTCGACCATGCACCGGGCGAGTACGCCGCCGGAGTCGGGCTGGCCAAAGGAGCCTTCCGCCGCGGCGACCTGTTCGAAGTCGTCATGGGGCAGACCTTCTCCGAGCCGTGCCAGCCCTCGCCGGCCGAGCTGTTTCGGCGGCTGCGGCGCCGCAACCCGGCGCCCTACGGCTTCATCATGAACCTGGGCCAGAGCGAATACCTGGTCGGCGCCTCGCCGGAGATGTACGTCCGCGTCGAAGGTCGGCGGGTCGAGACCTGCCCCATCTCTGGCACCATTGCCCGCGGCGCCGACGCGATCGAGGACGCCGCCAATATCCGCGAACTGCTGAACTCGGCCAAGGACGAATCCGAGCTGACGATGTGCACTGACGTGGACCGCAACGACAAGTCACGCATCTGCGAGCCGGGCAGCGTGCGCGTAATCGGCCGGCGCCAGATCGAGATGTATTCGCGTCTGATCCACACCGTCGATCACGTGGAGGGCGAACTGCGTCTGGAGTTCGACGCGCTGGACGCTTTCCTGGCGCACACCTGGGCCGTGACCGTCACCGGCGCGCCCAAGGCCTGGGCCATGCAATTCCTAGAGGATCATGAGCGGTCGGCCCGCGGCTGGTACGGCGGCGCGGTGGGCGTGGTCGGCTTCAACGGCAACCTGAACACCGGCCTCACCTTGCGGACCATCCATATCCAGGATGGGGTCGCCCGCGTGCGCGTCGGCGCCACGCTGCTGTACGACTCCGACCCTGAAGCCGAGGAGCAGGAGACGCGGCTCAAGGCGTCGGCGTTCCTGGACGTGATCCGCCGGCCGGACAGCGCCGCCGGCGATGCCGGGCTTGTGTCGGGCCGGCCGGGCGAGGGCAAGCGAGTGCTGCTGGTCGACCACCAGGACTCGTTCGTGCACACGCTGGCCAACTATCTGCGCCAGACCGGCGCCGAGGTGGTGACGCTGCGCGCCGGCGAGGCCGTCCACTCGGAGCTGGCCTCCGGCACGCCGTTCGACCTGGTGGTGCTGTCGCCGGGGCCAGGCCGGCCGGCAGACTTCGACGTCTCAGGAACGATCGGCGCGGTGCTCGAGCACGGCCTGCCGCTGTTCGGGGTGTGCCTTGGCTTGCAGGGCATCGTCGAGCATTTCGGCGGCGCCCTGGACCTGCTGCCCGAGCCGGTCCACGGCAAGCCCTCGCTGATTCGGGTATTGGGAGGCTCGCTGTTCAAGGGCCTGCCGGGCGAGCTGCTGGCCGGCCGCTACCACTCGCTGCACGCTCGGCGCGAAACGCTGCCGGGCGAGCTGCGGGAGACGGCGGTCAGCGACGACGGCGTGATCATGGCCATCGAGCACCGCGAGCTGCCACTCGCCGCGGTGCAGTTCCACCCGGAGTCGATCATGACGCTGGGCGGGGACGCCGGACTGTGCCTCATCCACAACGTGGTGGCTCAGATGGCGGGACGTATCCCTAACAGCGAGCTGTCGCTGAGCGGTCGTTAGGCAGCGCGGCGCGGCAGGGCAGCGCGAGTGCGCCGAGGCGCCCGATTGCTCTGCATCTGCCAATAGTGGCGGCGTTGCGCGGTGTACTCGACGACGGACGTCAGTGCTTGCCGCTTGCCGGCTAGGAGCTCCTGACACTCATGGATCAGCTCCACGGCGCCGATTGGAAGGGTAGGCAGCTTCATCACGCGATTCCTCTGTCCTGTAGTTGAACTATCGGCTGGAAACGCGGGAAGTTGTGCGAAGTGCCGCCGCATAGCACGGGAGTACTGCCTGTGCCGGCATTTGCACGTGCTCCGAAGGGTCGGATGAGTCCGCCTGCCGACCGCTACTCGACCTCGACCCGGTAGATATCCAGGGCCTCGATGGCGGGGCGGTCGGTCATGGCGAACAGGATGCTCTCGCCTGTCGAGGTGTTCTCGTGCTTGTGCCAGTTCCAGGGCGGCACGAGGAAGATGTCGCCCTGCTTCCAATCGAAGCGCTGGCCCTCGATCTCAGTGATGCCGTCGCCTCGGAAGGCGTGGTAGATGGTGGTGCAGCTGTGGCGATGCGCTTTCAGGCTGCGGCGCGGCCGCAGCACCTGGAGGTCGCAGGCGAAAGTGGGCAGGGTTGGACCGCCGTCGACGGGGTGGCGGTATGTCAGGTAGATGCCGTCGCACTCGTCCTCGGCTTCGGCGGCCTTGAGGGCGTCGACGGCGGCCTGGGTGTCGGCCCAGGCGTAGCGGAAGGGCGGGGTGCGATGCTCGCTCTTGAGCCAGCCGGGGCGCACGTGGCCCATGGTTTTGCCGGAGAAGCCGGCGGGCTTCGAGATGGGCTGGCGTTCCTCCGAGAAGGGCTCCTGGAACATCTTGGCCAGGCTGACCAGCCGGATGTCCAGGCCATCGAGCCAGACGACGGGCTCGGCGCCGTCGTTGTAGTGGTCGTGCCAGGTCCAGTTGGGGGTGGTGATGAGATCGCCGTCGAGCATGGGGATGGGCTCGCCCTCCACGACTGTGAAGGCGCCCTCAACGCCCTTGACCACGAACCTGATCGCCGCCGCGTTGTGGCGGTGGGCCGTGGCGACTTCGCCCGGCAGCACGCACTGCACCGAGATGTGGATGGTGTTGGTCATGCGGTCGCCCAGGCTGGGGTTCTTGAGCTGGATGGTGCGACGCGGGGTGTCGCTCATGGGCACGACCTCGGTGGCCTTCATGAGCCCGGCGTAGATGTCCTCCCAGCGCCAGAGGTACGGCTTCGGCTCAGGCCCGCGAGCCATGTGCTTCCAATGGCCCTGCATGTGGCGCTCGGCCAGCCAGCCGTCGAGCGCGGCGGCGTCGGCGATGGGTTGCTCGATCATGGTCGCATCTCCTAGCTGTTCTGCAAGCCGCGATCCGCGGCGCTCTCGACGAAGCTGGCGTCGAGGATCTTGGCCACGTCGAGGTCTTTCACCTTGGGGTTTTGCTTGGCTACTTCGTCGGCTGTGGCTTTGAACTGCTCCAGCTTCGGCAGCGGCACCTGGGCCATGGTCTTGAGCACATAGTAGTCATACACCACGTCCAACGTCTTCTGATCGTCGATCTTGAACACCTTGCGCATCACGTCCTGCTCGGGCGCCTTGTTCTTCCGCTCCCAAGCGATGGCCTCGACGATGGCATCGATGTAGCGCTGCATCACTTCCTTGTGGGCGTTGACCCATGAGCGCTGGGCGACCAGGCCGGCAGTCGCGGCCGGCAGGTTCAAAGCGGCGATGTCGAACAGGGGGTGGGCGCCGCCGGCCTCCAACTGGATCACGGCTGAGGGCGTTGCGTCCGTCCCCTGGATCTGGCCGTTCAGCAAGGCCGCTACGCGGGCTGGCTCCGGGCCAACCGGCACCATCGTCACGTCCTTGGCCGGATCGATGCCGAAAGTCGGCAGCGCGGCCCGAATCGACGTGTCGTCTACCGAGCCAACTGTCGTGATGCCGACCTTCTTGCCCTTCAAGTCGGCCGGAGTTTGGATGTCTTTGCTTACCTCGAATTTGAAGGGATAGACCGGCTCCAGGTTGGCGATAACCACGATGTCGGCGCCGCCGGCAGCCGCGGCAACCATCTCTGCCCCACCCAGCTCAGCCACATTGCTGGTTCCGGACAGCAGGACCTGCATGCCGGTGGCGCCCTGCGGGATGTAGCGCACGTCCACATTCAGGTTGCGCTTGGCGAAGATGCCGGCCGCGAGGGCCGCCTCGTTCGGGGTAGAGGTGAGCTGGCTGTGGGAGACGACCATCTTGTCGCCGGGCGCCGAGGGGTTGAATGGAGCGAACGCGGCTAGCGAGGCGGCCGGCGCCGCCGAGCCGGCGGGCTTGGCGCTGGCGCTCGCGGCGGGCTTGGAG
>DAIUFO010000158.1:0-1391 GCA_036844545.1 Chloroflexota bacterium | reverse complement strand
GCGGCGGGAGAAGCCGGTGTGGCAGCGCTGCTTGCCGGAGCGGCGGGAGCCCCTGAGCCGCCGCAGGCAGCAAGGGTGAGCGTCAGACTCAACGCCAGCGATCGCTTAGACCACATGGGACGCGCCCTTACCTAGCCTCTCCCAGTCCTCCGCGGACGGCGAAGGCGGTGGGAGAGGAACTTAGGCTGTACTTCTTGGCAATCTCCGCCCAGCGGCGGCCGCACTCGCGGGAGGCTTGGGCGATGTCATCCGGGACGACGTTGTAGGGCGGGCGGATGGGGCCGGCTTTCGAGTAGCCGGCGGCGTCGATGCGGATCTTCTCGACTTGGATGTTGTAGGAGGCGAACAGCTCGGCGTTGCGGATGATGGGCTCCACCGGCTCGCTGGCCCACTGCAGGTCGGCATTGACGGCCTTGGCGCGGGTCCAGTCCTTGGCTATGATGGCGTCCATCAGCGCCACGGCCGGCCGCGGGCCCATCGAGGCGGCGGTCGCCCAGCAGCCGGTGGTGGTCTCGGGCGACAGCTCGGCGAAACGCAGCACGGCGCCCTCGTTGGGTAGGAAGTGGACGCGACCTTTGCTGGCTTCGAGGCAGGCCAGCAGGGTGTTGGTGTTCGAGAACTTGGCCGACATCACCGTGGGCGCCTTGGCCACGACTTTGCCCCAAAACTCGGGCGTGTAGTCGAAGCGGAAGGCCCGCGAGTTGGCGTACACCATCAGCGCCAGGTCCGGGAAGGCGTGGGACACCGTGGCGTAGTACTCGACAGCCGTGTCCACGGTGCAGGGCTGCCACATGGGCAGGCCCAGCAGCGTGCCCTCGGCGCCTCGCTCGCGTACGAAACGGAGCCGGCGGACGGCCTCGTGCAAGCCCAACGCGGTGGCGCCGACAAACGTCGGGATGCGATGGTTGACGGTCGCCAGCAGGCAATCGACGAAGGCCTCGTAGTCCTCGCGAATGAGGGTGGCGCACTCGCCGGTAGTGCCAAGCGCGATAAGGCCGGTGGCGCCGTCGGCGATGAGCTTGTTTACCAGGCGCTCGGTCTCGGCCAGATCGACGGTGTTGGTGGCGTCCCAACGGTCGGCGCCGTCCTTGGCCGGGGTGGCAATGATGGCATACATGCCGCGCAGGTCGGTTGGGTTCAACATTGCTGCCTCCTTCTTATTGTCCCTCTCCCATCGCGATGGGAGAGGCTCGGTGAGGGCTTTTGTGCCTTACCGCGGCACGCGTCCGGACAGCCATCGGGGTGCCCTCACCCTCACCCTCTCCCGCCGCGGCGGGCGAGGGTATGAAATTAGTGCAAGTCATGCCGTCGTATTTCGTGGAGTTTGGTGCCAGGCGGGGTGGGCACCTGGCGCTGCATGAGCTTCTCGCCGGTCTCGTAGTAGCGGCCCT
>DAIUFO010000157.1:0-8444 GCA_036844545.1 Chloroflexota bacterium | reverse complement strand
CCGAGCTCGATGGTCTCCATGCCGCGCAGCTGGAAGTACAGCAGCACCGCCTTCTTGATCCACTCGTGGACCAGCCACTCGCCAGCCTCTTTGGTGGCCACCCGCAGCGCGCCGCGGTCCAGCTGGGCGATGGTCTCCTCGACCGCTTCGGCGACCGGACGCTCCTTCAAACGGGCAGGCTCGGCAAAAGCAGCCTCGATTTGAGTTCTGAGCTCTGAGTTCTGAGTTCTGAGTTCGGCCGTCACAATAGCTCCTCCAGGATATTGGCCGCCCGGCGGCACTGCTCGAGGGTCGGCACCAGCGCCAGCCGGACGTAGCCCTCGCCGGACTCGCCGAAGTACAAGCCGGGCGCGACCACCACGCCGCCCTCCAGCAGACGGCAGGCGAAGTCTTCGGAGGTCTCACCTGGGGGTACTTCGACCCACAAGTAGAAGGTGGCGTCGCAGCCGGCCACGCGCAGGCGCTTACGCTCCAGGACTTGCAGCAGCACCTCGCGCTTGGCGGCATAGACGCCACGCATGTCCTCGACGTGCGACTCGTCGTTCCAGGCCCACACCGCCGCGCGCTGGACGAACTCTTGCGGCGCCACGCCGACCATCGGCCGGAAGGCGCGCAAGGCGTCGATCAGCTCCGGGCTGGCCACGATTGAGCCGGAGCGGTAGCCTGTCATGGACGAGCGCTTGCTGAGAGTGTTGACCACGGCCACGTTGCGGCGGTCCCCGACCTGCACCGCTGAGGCTGGCGGCTGGCCAAAGTAGATCTCGCCGTAGGCCTCGTCCGAGGCCAGCAGGAAGTCGTACTCGACGGCCAGCTGGCTCAGCTCCTCGTAGAAACTGAGCGGCGCGACGGCGGCGGTGGGGTTGTTAGGGTAGTTGACCCAGAACAGGGCGATCCGCCGCCAGGTTTCGGCATCGATGGCCCGCAGGTCGGGCAGGAAGCCGTTGGCCTCGCGCAGCGGCAGACGCAGGATGTCGAAGTGCGCGAACAGCGCCCCGCGCTCGGCCACGGGGTAGGCCGGCTCGGGCACGGCCACCAAGTTCTTGGGGCCGTGCGGGTCGCCCACCACGAACGGCAGCAGGAAGATGGCTTCCTTGCTGCCCAGGGTGGGGATAACTTCGCGCTCGGCGTCCAGGCACACGCCGTAGCGCCGCCGGTACCAGCCGGCGATGGCCTGGTGCAGCTCGGGCAGGCCGCGCGCGGCGGGGTAGCTGGACACCTCGGTAAGGCTGCCGGCCAGTGTTTCGCGGATGCGGAGGTCGGTCGTCTCACGCGGGTCGCCCACGCCGAAGTCGATCAGCTCGATGCCGCGCGCCCGGACCTGCGCCTTGGCGTCGTCCAGCCGCAGGAAGGGATACGTTCGCATCGCGGCCAGGACGGGGTTCAGCTGCACCGGCTCAGGTCCCCGCTCTCGACCGCTGGGTTCCCTCACCCCGACCCTCTCCCGCCGCGGCGGGAGAGGGAGAAGTAACGCCCTCCAGGGCGAAGCGCTGCAGGATGTTGAAGGCACGGGCCACGTCCGGGAGATGCACCTGCTCGTCCTGCTGGTGGGCGAAGCGGCTGCCGCCGGGCCCGAAGTTGACGGCGTCCAGCCCCTCGGCGCTGAACTCCGCCACCGGCGTCCAGGCCTGCTTGGGCTCGACCGGCAGGTCGCCCAGCTTACGCAGGGCGTCGATCAGGGGATTGTCGACAGCCGCTCGGGACGGCGGGGCGTTGCCGATCACCCGCAGCTGACCGGTCGCGGGCACGAGCCCGCGGAGTTGGGCCTCCGCCTCCTCAGGCGTGCGGTTGGGAGCATAGCGGAAGTTTAAGTGGCAGGTCACGCGGTCCGGGACGACGTTCTGGGCGATGCCGCCCTGGATTTGGGTGAGGCTCAGGACCTCGGTGTAGGTCAACTCGCCGATGGTCACCGGCCTGGCCGGCTGGCTGGCCAGCGCTTGGAGGCCGGCGATGGCCTTGTGCAGGGCATTGTCGCCCTGCCACGGCCGTGCCGAATGCGCGCTCTTGCCCTCGAACGCCAGCTCGACGTTGAGGTTGCCCAGGCAGCCGATCTGGAGGGTCGTGTCGGTCGGCTCCATGACCAGCACCAGCTCGGCATCGCGCAGCTGCGGACAGCGGCGGAACAAGTGTGGCACCGCGCTCTCGCTGATGGGCAGCTCCTCGCGGGCGAAGAACAGGAAGCCGAAATCAAGCGCTGTCGCCAGCTCCTCCCGGTCCAGCCACTCGGCCAGCTCCAGCATGACCGCCAGCGCCGACTTCATGTCACTGGCGCCCAGTCCGTGCAGGGTGTCCCCGTCGATCCGGCCCGGCAGGTTCCCCTGCTCGGGCACAGTGTCCAAGTGTCCGGCCAGCAGCACGAACGGCTTACCGGTGCGCTCGGCCGGCTCAATCAGCAGCCCCTGGCCGGGCTCGTCGATCAGCTGGAAGCTGCTCAGCCCACGGCCGGCGGCTGCCACATGCTCGTGCAGCCGCTGCTCCTGCCGGCTGACGGACGGGATGTTTACCAGCTCCAGCGTGCGCCGGGCCAGGCGGTCTTGCAGCTCGTTCACGCAGGAGCCGCCACCGGCAGGCCCAGCTCGGCAGCCGCTTGGGCCAAGCGGTGGTCATAGGTAACCAGCACGCCCAAATCGGTCCCGAGTTGCTGGGCTGTGGCCAAGTGGATGGCATCCAGCGAGCGCAGCACCCCTGGGCTGATAGTGGCGGCCCTCTCCAGGACGAGATTGTCGATCGCGATCAGCTCCACGCCCTCCAGCTGCTCCCTGGCCGCGGCCACGGTGTCTGGCCCTAGTGGCCGGAGGGCACGGAGCACCTCGACCTGCAAAAGCGCGGAGGATACCCACCGGAGCCAGCCGCGGAGGTACCGTTGAAGCGCCTCAGACTCGACTTCCGTGCTCGCGAGCTTCACGAAAGCTGAGCTGTCCAGATAGGCTCTGTCAGCGCTCATGCTCCCGCATTTCGGCGAGGATTTCCGAAGCGGAGGGCATGCCAGGTGGGCGTGGGACCGGCGGAAACTTGCGCATGACCTCCGTAAGCGTGGTTGTCGCCCGCCGCACGCGGCCATCGGCCACCATCTGCTCGAACGGGCTCAGCGGTTTGATGGGCACCAGGCGCGCGACGGGCCGGCCGCGGTCGGTCACTTCCAGGATCTCTCCAGCCTGGACACGGCGCAGCACAGCGCTGGCATTTTGGCGCAGCTCGCGGACTCCAACTGTGTTCACGTGCTACATCGTAGCACTAGAGGGTAGCCGCATCGCCGACTAGCTGCTACACTGGCCTCAACTGCCAGACGTATGGGGCTGGCGCTAGTCCTCGCCTCACTGCCGGGCTTCCGGACACAACTTCACATACGCGGAGGATGTACCGTGCACCCGACATTCAGTCGTGCCCTATCGAGCCCCATCCAAGCCGACATGCTGGTCGCACTGTGCGACTGGACCTTGTTCACCACCTACGCCCGTAGTCACAGCAGCGCCGAAGTATTTTCTGCACTCGACGAGTTCTACCTGCTGACGGAGGACGTCATCGACGCGGCGGGCGGGGTGGTGCTCAAGTTCATGGGCGATGCGGCGCTGGTGATCTTTCCTGAGGACCTGGCAGACATCGGCGTGATGGCGTTGCTGGACCTGAAGAGACAGACGGACAGCTGGTTCCAAGCACGCGCGATGCCGAACCGGCTGCACGTGAACGCGCATTTCGGCCAGGTGACACTCGGGTCAATGGGTCACAAGCGAGTGCTGGACGTGATAGGCGACACTGTGAACATCACCGCCACGCTGGGAGCGAAGGCATTTGGCCTCACGGCGCAGGCCTTCCGCTGTCTTACCCCCGAGCACCGGCGGATGTTCCACCGCTTCACCCCACCGATCTTATACCTGGCCGAGCCGGCTCGCTAAGATGGAAGTCTGACCTTCCAACCAGGCGCCCGGCACGCCCGCATCGACTAACCGCTCCCACCTGCGCGGCGAGAGACACACGGCCCAATCCGGCAGCGGCGGCCACGCTCTGGATCGGCGCGAGCGCGCGCTGGTAGTGGGCGCCACACTAGCCGCCAACCGGGACGAGCCACAAGACCCCGAGTTGGAGGAGCTGCGCGCACTGGCCGAGACCGCCGGCGCAGACGTCGTCGGCCAGCCCATCACCCAGAAGCTGCAGACGCCCAACCCGGCCCACTACATCGGCAAGGGCAAGTTGGAGCAGGTCCAGGACGCCGTACGCGAGCACGAGCCCGATCTGGTGCTGTTCGACGACGAGCTGTCGCCGTCGCAGCAGCGCAACCTGGAGCAGGCCCTCAAGACCAAGATCGTCGACCGGCCCACCTTGATCCTGGACATCTTCGCTCAGCGCGCGCGCAGCCGCGAGGGCCGGCTGCAGGTCAACCTGGCGCAGTACCAGTACCTGCTGCCGCGGCTGTCCAACCTGTGGGCCGAGTTCTCGCGCACCGGCGGCGGCATCGGCACCCGCGGCGGACCCGGCGAGCAGGAGCTGGAACGCGAACGGCGGCGCATCCGCAAGCGCATCACCGATCTCGAGGACGAGATCGAGCAGGTCCGCCGCCAGCGCGGCGTGCACCGCCAGGAGCGGGCCGAGCTGGGTTTCCCGCTGGTGGCCCTGGTCGGCTACACCAACGCCGGCAAATCCACTCTGCTGAACGCCCTCACCGGCGCCCGGGCGCTGACAATGAACGCGCCTTTCGCCACGCTGGACCCCACGGTCCGCAAGGCCAAGCTGCCGGCCGGTCAGGAGATCCTGCTGTCGGACACCGTGGGTTTCATCCGCAAGCTGCCGCCGACCCTGATCGCGGCCTTCCGGGCCACCCTGGAGGACCTGCGCGAAGCCGACCTGCTGCTGCAGGTGGTCGACGTGGGCGAGCCCGCCGCCGAAGACCGCCTGTACTGGGTGCGCCAGACGCTGGCCGGCATCGGCCTGGCCGACAAGCCGGTGATCACCGCCCTGAACAAGATCGACCGCTTGCCGCCCGATCGCCTCATCGACTACACGCACTTCGATCAGCCGGTAGCCGTCTCGGCCGCCACCGGCCAGGGCCTGGACCGGCTGCTGGACAAGATCCAGGAGCGCCTGGTGGCCGACTACGTGCCCCTGCGCCTCAAGCTGCCCCTAGCCGATGGCAAGCTGCGCGAGCTGTTCCGCCGCCGCGGCGTCATCGAGCACGAGCGCTACACCGCGGACCACGTCGAGCTGGAAGGTCGTATCTCCCGCCGCCTGGCCGGCATGTTCGCCGCTTACAGCGCCTGACATACGCCAAGCCAACGACCGAGCGGCACCAGCCCGCGACCGCCACAAATTGCTTAGCGAGGGTCTAAATCCAGCGCGATGACCAGCGCTCGATCGATTCGACGCTGGGCCTGCGAAGACAGCGAGCCGCGGCGGCGACCGAGGCGGGAGAGCAAGATGGCGCGGACTTGCTCGCACAGCGCGATGGAGTCCGCAGTCAGCCCGCCGTCAGGAGCGTGCAGAACGACCTGGCTGGGGTAGACGCGCCGGCCGGGACGGAACGTGGTGCAGGGAACGGCAAGGATGACGCGGCTGGCGGCATTAATAGCGTCACGGCTAACGATGACGACGGGGCGAGATCCGGCTTGCTCGGAGCCCTCGGTCGGGTCGAGGCGAGCGTCGTAGACCTCGCCGCGTGCTACGGCCGCCGCTCTGCCTCCTGAAAGGCTTGCCAATCGGAGCTCTCGAATTCGCGCGAAAGGCGTTCAGCCTCTGCCTGCATATCCTCGTCATCGGCCATGTCGGCGAACGCGGCGTCGATGGCCTCGCGCTCACGGAAAGCCAGTTCACGGCGCAGCGCTTCCGCGACCAGTTCATTGCGACTTCGGGCGCCACCCTGACGCACGACGGCGTCCGCTCCTTCTAGAAGGTGGCCCGGAAGGGCTAAGGTAGTTCTTATGAGAGAAGACATGCGTCACTCCTGATGCCTGTTGTGATGCCGATTATGACATCGAAGAACCCGCCTAGTCCGGCTGGCGCCAGACGCTGCCGGCCAGCTCCGTGGCTTGGGCCATCCAGCCAGGCTGGGTGATGTCGAACCAGTGGATGCGCGGGTCCCGCTTGAACCAGGTCTGCTGGCGCTTGATGAATTGGCGTGTGCGCTGCTTGACCAGCGCCACAGCTTGGTCGTAGGCCAGCTCGCCACGGAGGTGCCGGCCCAGCTCGCCGTAGCCCAACCCGGTCAGGGCCGGCAGATCGGGCGGGTAGCGGGCCAGCAGGCCGCGCACCTCGTCCAACCAGCCTGCCGCCAGCATGGCCTCCACTCGCTCGTCGGAGCGGCGGTACAACTCCTGGCGCGGCGCGGTCAGGCCCAGCTCCAGCGTCTGGTAGCGCGGCTGGGCGCCGAGCGGCTGGCCAGCGCGCTCGACCGCCCGCAGCAGACGGTAGCGGTTGTTGGCGTCGATACTCTGGGCAGCGGCGGGATCGAGCTGGCGCAAGCGGGCCAGCAGTTGCTCGCGGCTCAACTTGGCCGCCCGCAAGCCCGCGTCCGGCGGCGCCGCGGGCAGGACGAAACCGTCGATCACGGCCTGCAGGTACAAGCCGCTGCCGCCTACCAGGAACGGCCGCTCGGCGTCGTCGATGGCCGCGTAGGCCAGGCGCTGGTAGTCGGCCAGTGAGAAGGCCTGGTCGGGCTCGACCACGTCGATCAGCCGGTGCGGCAGGCGCGCTTGCTCCTGGGCCGTCGGCTTGGCGGTGCCCACGTCCAGACCGCGGTACACCTGCCGCGAGTCGGCCGCGACGATGGCCGCGCCCGGCAAGCGGCTGGCCAAGCGCAGCGCTAGGGCGCTCTTGCCGGCAGCGGTGGGCCCGACGATGGCCACCAACAGCTTCATACCGTCAATTGTCGGGCCAGCTAGGGTGCTTCCACCCTGTCTTGGCCTCGGACGGCGAATCATACTAAGGGTGACGATGGGGGCACACCACCTGTTCGCCGCCCTGCCGCGCCGTCCTGTCGAGCGCCTGCGGTTCCTGCTGCTGCTGCTGAGCCTGCTCAGCGTGGCCATCGTGCTGCTCCGCGTCCTGACCGCCATCACGGCCAGCGTGTCCTCGCGAAGCTTCGGCGCCGCCGCCCTGCTGCTGCTGGCCGGCTGGTGGCTGTACGGCTATCGCCGGCGCCGGCTGCCGGCGGCGCTGCTGCCGCTGGAGGGCTTGGCCATCGTGGTCCTGAGCGCACCGCTGGGCGGGCCGCTGGAGGTGCTGGGCTTCATGGTGCTGAGCCTGGCCTTCCGCTCCGTCTACGACCGCGGCTTGGCCGGCCTGCTGCCAACCGCGACCTACCTGCTGGTGCTGATCGTCGGCGGCCTGCTGGCGCCGCTGTACGCAGGCCCATCGGCGGGCTCCTACCAGCTGCTCCAAACTGTCGGCCTGGCCATCGGGGCCATCATGTGGCTGCTGGCCGACGCCCTGCGGCGCCAGGAGGACGCGCTGGACCGCCAGGAGATGCTCACCCAGGCCGGCGCCGAGCTGGTCGCCGCCGCCACCCGCGAGGACATCATGTCCGCGGGCGTAGCTGGCGTTCGAGCGCTGCTGGACGGGCGCGGGGCGCGCATCGTGCCGGCCGACGACCCACTGCTGGCCAGCTGTCCCGTCCATTTCCCGCTGGCCGGCCACGGCGGCCTGCAGGCTGTGCTGCTGCTCGAGGGCCAGCAGCCGCGGCGAGCCAGCGAGCGTGAGCCGCTGGAGGCGCTGTGTACGCTGATCGCGCTGCGGCTGGAGACCGACCAGCAGGCTCAAACGCGGCAGCACTCGGCCGAGACCCGGGCCGAACGGCTGGCCGAGCTGAACGAGCTCAAGGACGAGCTGCTGGACAGCGTGTCGCACGAGCTGCGCTCACCGCTGACCTCCATCCGGGCCTACTCCGAGCTGCTGCTGACCTACCAGGACGCCGCCGTGCAGCGCGAGTTCCTGGAGATCATCAACTCCGAGAGCGAGCGCCTGGCGCGGCTGGTGAGCGACGTGTTGGACCTAACCCATATCCAATCGGGCAGCTTCGTCTGGAACATGGCCGCCGTGGACGTGCCGTCGCTGCTGCACGACACCGCTCGCATCTACCGGCCGCTGATCGCCCGCGAGGGCCTGGAGCTCGACCTCGGCGCCGAGGACGGCCTGCCGGCGGTGTATGCCGACCGCGACCGCCTGCTGCAGGTGCTGGGCAACCTGCTGCACAACGCTCTCAAGTTCACCATCCGCGGCAGCGTCGGCTGGGCTGCCTATCACGCCGGCCAGGAGGTCCATATCGCCGTCAGCGACACCGGTGTGGGGGTGCCCGCGGACGAACGCGAGCGCATCTTCGACAAGTTCCACCAGGCCGGCCGGGCACCGGAAGGCAAGGCGCCCGGCACCGGCCTGGGGCTGGCAATCTGCCGCCAGATCGTGGAGCACCATGGCGGCCGCATCTGGGTAACGCCCGCGCCTCGGGGCGGCAGCGTGTTCAC
>DAIUFO010000156.1:0-8451 GCA_036844545.1 Chloroflexota bacterium | reverse complement strand
GCTGGGGACGGTCAAAGGCCGCTTGCGGCTTGGCATGGACAAGCTGCGTGCCCTTCTCGCCGAGCCTGGCATGGAGCTGGCGGCGGAATGATGGATTGCGCCAATGTCGATGAATTGCTTCCTGGAGTCGCATTGGGCAGCGCCAGCCCCGCCGAAGTGCGAGAGGTCGAGGAGCATCTCGCCACCTGCCAGGAGCACGGGCAGCACGGAGACTTTCGGCACATCGCGGACATGCTGCCCATGAGCATCCCGCCTGTGCCGCCCCGCGGCGAGCTTAAGCACCGGCTGATGGCGCGCGTTTATCACGACCTGGAGCCAATGCTGCTGCGCCGGCCGTGGTGGCAGCGAACATGGAGCTGGGCGGCCGCCGCCGCACTCGCGGTTCTGGCCCTGGGGCTGGGTCTGCGGGACTGGGTCGTTTCTTCGCAATTGGCCGCCGCGCCGGTCAGCTGGCAACTGGCGCCCGTTAGCGCTGGGGTTAGGGCGACCGGGGCGCTCGTGTATCTGCCCAGGCAGAATGTCGCCACGCTCACGCTTCAGGGGCTGCAGCCCCTGCCGGCCGATCGGGTTTACGAAGTGTGGCTGATCAAGGCCGGCAAGCCCGAGGCGGCAGGGGTCTTCAAGCCCGCCGCGGATGGCTCGGCCTCGACTGTCGTCAAGGGCACTCCTTCCAGTTTTGATACTGTCGCGGTTACGGAGGAGCCCGGCCCGCAAGGCTCGGTCGCGCCATCGAGCCAGCCATTTCTGGCCGGCTCAATTGGCTAGGGGAGCCCACCTCGTAACGGCGGTCTAATATCTCTTCTCCTGAGCCGGGTTCCGGGCGTTCACGTCACGTAGTCGTGGCGTCCTGCCAGACCCGGCGTGTCGCCTATCTCGGACCCCGGAGCGCGATGGGACCGTCGAGCGCTGGCCCGTAACATGCCGCCGTCTAGTCCAGCTATTCGTTGGACAGGACGATGGACGTGAAGATCTCCTCCAGATCGAGCGGCGCTGGCATCAGCCCCTGCTCCACCAGGTACTGGTTGAGCGCGTCGAGGGTGATGCGGTTCTCCTCCAGCCCGTAGGGCCATGGGTCGCCGCCGAACACGCGGCCCAGCTCGTCGATGTCGTCGAACAACCACGGCAGCATGTAGCGGGCTGCCCCGCTGAAGCGCATCTGCTCCCAACACCAGTCCTTGGCCTGCACGAACGCCTTGTACATGCTGTCGGAAATCCACGGCTTCGAACGGTGGAGCTCCTCGCGCATGACGATGGTGTGCATGATGGGGAAGATGCCTGTCCGCTTGTAGTAGTCCTGCTCGAGCTGCCGCGAGTTCGGGAACAGCTTGCCCACCACATCCGGATGCGTTCGGAACGAGTTGGGCGAGCGGGCGCCCAGCACCGCGTCGATCTCACCCGCCAGCAGCAGTTGGTCGAGTGTCCTATCCGCGCCCACGAACTCGATCAAATAATCGCCGGCCGGCTGCAGGTCGAGCTCAGCGTCGAACGATCGCGGAGCGTTGACGCCGCCTTCCAGCCAGCGGATGGAGTGGAGGTCCACGCCGTACTCCTGCCGCAGCATGCCGCGGATGAACACCGCCGCCGTCTGGCGGTACTCCGGCACGCCGATCCGCTTGCCGTTCAAGTCCTTCGGCTCGCGGATGCCGGCGCTCTTGTTGACGAAGATGTAGCCGTGCCTGAACAGCCGCGATGGGAAGACCGGCAGGGCGATGTACGGGAAGGCGTGTTGCGAGCGCAGCTGGAAGTACACCGCCGCCGACATCTCGGAGACGTCGAAGGAGTCTTTCTTGATCAGCCGGCTGAAGATCTCCGGCGGGGATTGGATGGGCACGTAGGTGAGGTCGATGCCTTCCGGCCGCACCACGCCATTCCGGAGCGCCTCAGTCCGGTCGTACGGGCCGCAGGCCAGGGTCAGCGAAACATTTGCCACGTCTCAAGATGCTCGCATATCATGGCAAACCTGACCCTGCGCGTCTGGTCCGAGTTCCTCACGCCGCGCGAGCTCAGCCAGCCGCCCGTCGTCGAGCTGCTGGCGCGCTTCCATTGCGGCGTGTTGGTTCAGCTATCGCAGAACCGGCTGGACGACCAAATGGCCGGCGCCCTTTGTGTTCTGGCCAACGCCGGCGTCCCCGACATTGGATTGTGGCTGCTGCTCGACCCCGCCGCGGGCTACTGGCCGTCCGAACGGAACGCGCAGGCCGTGCTGGAGCTCACCCGGCGTGTCGTCGAGTGGCATCCCCCGGCGGGCTGGCTCGCCATCGACCTCGAGCCTCCGCTGTGGCAGGCGCGACGAAGCCGGCTCCGCTCCGCCCACGAGAACCTGAACCCGGCACGCTTCGCATCCGCCTCCAACACATTCCGCCAAGTCATCGACCTGGCCCACGGCGCCGGTCTGCAAGTGCTGTGCGCGGCCCACGACTACCTCGCCGAGGATGTGTGGCTGCGCCGGCCGGTCCTTCAGGACCTGCACGAAGCTCCCGTGCTGGGCCTGCCCTGGGACCTGGTGTCAGTGATGTTGTACGGCTCGATGATGGACGCTGCACCCGCGGACGGGCGTCGCTGGATGTTCGACACCGCCCGCCTTTTGCCGTCGATTCCGCTGGGCGCCAGCATCGGCCTGACCGGTGTCGGCATCCTCGGCAATGAGCCGCACTACGCCTCGCCGCTCGAGCTCGCCCAGGACGCGGCCGCGTTGAAAGCCGCCGGCGTCACCGATTTCGCGATCTGCAGCTTGGAAGGCATGCTGGCCAGTCCCAACCCCGAGGACTGGCTGCGCGCTGTGGCCGAAGCCGAGCCCGCACGACCTCCGGCGAGCGCCTGGGCGCGGCGCGAGCGGGTTCGGCGGCGTGTTCTAGCTGTTATGGCCGCCGGCTGCCGCGCCCTCCGCGCGTAGCCCTACAAGCCCAGCCCGGCCGCCAGCAGCCCCCCGGCGATGCCCGCCGCCAGCACTGCCGCGCCGATGGCCACCAGCACCCGTTTGGGGAAGACCCGACCGACCATGATCAGCGACGGCAGGCTCACCGGAGCGAGCGTCATCAGCAGCGCACCCGCCGGCCCGGAGCCCATGCCGAAGCCGCGCATCGTCTGGATGATGGGGATCTCCCCCGCGGTCGGGATCGCGAACAGTGTCCCAGCCAGTGCCAGGCCGATGATGACGATCAAGCTGTTGCCCAGCTCCGGACCAGCTTTCGGAAAGATGAAAGCCCGGATCGCGCCCAGCGCCAGGATCATCACGATGTATTCGGGAATGAGGCTGACCATCAGCGTCGCCAGGGACCGCAGCCAGCGCAGCGCCAGCGGCCCGGTGGGGGTGGGAGCGGCCACGTCCTCGCTGGCCTCGTGCAGCGGGTGCATCTCGACAGGGTTGCTTGGAGCCAGCCGGCTGACGAACGCCGCCGTTCCGAACACGAGCACGAGCGCCAGCCCCAGCCGCAGCAGCGCCCATTGCCAGCCCAGCCCGGGGGTAAGCACCAGGAACACGAGGACCGCGGGATTGAGAGCTGGATTACCCAGGAAGAATGCGGTCGCACCGCCTGGCGACGCGCCGCTTTTGCGAAGCCCGGTGACCACCGGAGCAGAGCAGCAACTTCACATCATGCCCGGAAGGGCAAGCACACCTCCCAGGAACGAGCTCTTGAAGCGGGAGCTTCCCAGCACTCGAATGATCCAGTCTTTTGGCACCAACGTCTCCAGCGTGGCCGCCAGCAGCAGCCCCACCACCAGCGCCTGCCAGATCGCCAGGAAGTACGCCTGCCCGTAGGCCAGCGCCGCTTGGAAGGACGCGACCGGAGGGGCCGCTTCCTTGCCGGCCACGATCGATGAACCGGGATACGCGTGCGTCGAGAAGATGGTCAACGTCCGCTGGAAATAGGGCTGCCATTTGGCGATAAACAGCCCCACCACCGCGATCAGCAGCAACATGCCGAAACCGCGTATGTACTCCATCCGCCGGTTCGGCATGGTCTGACTATCAATCACCGCTTACTTGATGCTCCTCACAGCGAGATGGATTAGCGGGTAGGTATTCCCGTTACTGTACCTCATGAAGTCACTGTAATCGGACGGCGGCGGTTACGTCAGCTCGGCCAGCAGATCGCTCCAGGCCCGCAACTCCCTTTCGGGCGTCAGCAGCCGCGAGGCGTCGCCGCAATGCTCCCGCAGGTCGTCGTAAAACGCCTGGTCGGTCTCGGCGCGCCTCAGCTGATCCGCCAGCTCACGCTCGTCCTGCACCGCGAAATAGCCTGGATAGTCCTCCCCCAGCGTGCCGATGAGACCGCTGATGCGCGAGGCAATCACCGGGGTTCCGAGCACGAGCGCTTCGCACATCGAGTTGCAGCTCCCCTCCATCAGCGACGTTTGAGCCAGCACGTGGCTCCCAGCGGTCAGCTGTCAGGCGCGCCAATGGGGGATGCCTCCGATCCAGCGGTAGCGCGCATCCGCCGCGCTCTCTTGACGGGCTTCCGCGCCTAATTCCGGATCCAGCGCCGAGCCGGCATGGACGATCTTGATGCGAGACTCCGCCGGCAACCGGCGCGCCGCGAGCGCCGTTCGCAGCGGGTCCTTCTCCGGCCGCAGGTGGCCCAGCACCGCCACCTTGAAGTAGTTCGATGGCGGCCGAGCCTTGCCGGCATGGCAGCCGCTGACCGACTGGTAGACGACGCGCGTCTTGGGCCGGTGTTGGGCGGGCAGCTCGGGCACGCCCATCCGCTGCAGGACCACCAGCCGGCTGGCCAGGTCCAGCGACCGCTGGGCATCCCGATCCTCGTGGATGTCCCGGTACAGGTCCGTGCCGGTGAGCACGACCACCAGCGGCTTGTTCGGATGCTGCTCCTCAAAGCGGCGGATGGATGAGTGGCTGCGCCGGGCATGGAGCGCAATGAGCCCGTCGCAGTCCGAGCCGTCGTACTCCGTCGTCAGCTGCACGCGATGCCCCAGGTGGCGCAGGATGCGCCGGTAACGCGCCGCCGTGATCCAGTTGCCGCTGCGCGCTTCCGGCAGCCGCGGCGTGACCAAGGTGATGTTCACCTTTGCACCGCGCAGGTCCGGAAGCCGCACCACACGTCGCGACGGTCCGGCATGTAGAAGTTGCGCCAGGTGTTGCGGATGAGACGCGAGCGCGTTGTCCAGCAGCCCCCACGCAGCATTTTGTGGTTCCCGAACCACGGCTCCGAATACTCCTTGTAGGGATCGACCCTGAAGCCCGGATACGCGCCGAACCAGTCGGCCGTCCATTCCCAGACGTTGCCGATCATCTGGCGGCAGCCAAACCAGCTGTCGCCGGCCGGCAGCGCGCCCACGTCGATCGTGCCCATCGCTCGCCAGTCGAGGTTCGCCCGCTGGGGCGTTGGCGGGTCGTCGCCCCACGGGTAGCGCCGCTTGTGCCAGGCAGCCTGTCCGGACGCACCTGGCTCGGCCGAGGCGGCCATTTCCCATTCCGTTTCGGACGGCAGCCGCCGGCCCGCCCACTTGCAGTACGCCTCGGCCTCGTACCAATTCACATGGAGCACCGGCCTGTCCGGCTCCAGCGGCACGGTTCGATCGAACACCCGGCGCTGCCAGCGGCCGGGAGCCTCGGCCTGCCAGTAGACCGGTTGTTCGGCCGCGGCCTGCGTCCGCCAGGTCCAGCCGGCTTCGCTCCAGAACCTTGCCTGCCGGTAGCCGCCGTCGTCCACGAAGGCCGCGAACTCGGCCTGCGTCACCGCCGCGCGGGCGATCCGGAACGGCAGCACCTCCACCGGGTGCGCCCACTTCTCGTTGTCGAACACGAACGAGCCGTCCGCCGCGAACTGCCCGGTCTTACCGGGGAAAGCGCCCAGCAGAAATGTGCCGCCAGGCACCTCGACGTCGCCCAGGCAAGGCCCGCCGGCGAGGCTCGGGACGCCCTCACCTAGCCTCTCCCATTGCGATGGGAGAGGAACATTCCCTAGGCGGGGCGGAGGATAGCCGAGCGTTTGGCGCGTGTAGCTCAGCGCCTCATCGTGCATGTCCTCGTGAAACAGCGGCAGCAGGTGGAAGTAGACCTCGTCGTCGCTCAGCGGCCCCGGCCCCAGCCGCTCCAGCACGCGCTCCAGGATGGTCCGCATCAGCTCCTGGGTCTGCTGCCGGGGTGGCAGCAGCAGCTCCCAGCGAGAGTCGTGCGCAATGGCCGCCGAGTCGTACAGCTCGTCGACGTCGCTCCGGACCGGCTCCTGGCCGCGGAGGTGGCGCCAGGCCCACCTCTCCTGGAACCAGGCGGCGTGGCCCATCTCCCACAGCGGCGGGTTCACGATCCGCAGCAGCGGCCCGATCATCTGCTCGTCGCTGAGGTCGGCCACCAGGTCGTTGGTGCGGGCCCGCGCCTCCGTCAGCAAGCCGCCGATCTGCTCCGCCGGCGGACTGTTCGGCGCTTCCATCAAGCCTCTATTGTGCCGTGCCCGTCCCTATACTGATCGAATGGCGCCGACAGGCAAGCAGATCAGGCTCACCGAATACGCGCACTGCGGCGGCTGAGCGGCCAAGCTCAGTCCTTCGGACCTGGCTCACGTGCTGAGCCAGCTGCCTCGCCCGACCGATCCGCGCCTGCTGGTGGGCACGGAAACGGCCGACGATGCCGGCGTGTACCAGATCACCGACGACCTGGCCCTCGTCCAGACCGCCGATCTGTTCCCGCCGGTGGTCGACGACGCCTACGCTTTCGGCGCCATCGCCGCGGCTAATGCCCTGAGCGACGTCTACGCCATGGGCGGCCGCCCGCTCACCGCCATGAACCTCATTGGCTGGCCCAACGGCGTCATCGACTTCGAGGTCATGGGCCAGGTCATGAAGGGTGGCGCGGACAAGCTTGCCGAGGCTGGGACTACCCTCGTCGGCGGCCACTCCTGGGACGATGCCGAGCCGAAGTTCGGCATGTCGATAACCGGCCTGGTCCACCCACGCCAGGTCCTGACCAACGCCGCCGCCCAACCGGGCGACGAGCTGGTGCTCACCAAGCCTTTGGGCATGGGCATCATCACCACTGCCATCAGGGCCGGGCTGGTCAGCCAGGAAACCATCGACCGGGCGATCGTCATCATGGCCACCCTGAACCGCTCCGCCGCTGAGGCCATGATCGAGGTCGGCGTTCACGCCGCCACGGACGTCACCGGCTTCGGGCTGCTGGGCCACTTGCGGGAGATGGTCAGCGGCTCGGGCGTCTGCGCCGAGATCTCCGCGTCGGCCGTGCCCATCCTGGAGGAAGCGCGCCAGCTGATCGCGCAGGATGTCGCGCCCGGCGGCTCCCGGCGCAACCTGGACTCGGTGCGCGACCACGTATCGTTCGGCGATTTGCCCGAGACCGAGCAGATGCTCCTGGCCGACGCTCAGACCTCAGGCGGCCTGCTGATAGCCGTCGAGCCAGGCAAGCTGGACCAGCTGCTGACCGCGCTGCGGGCGCGCAACACGCCTGTGGCGGTCCGTATCGGCCGCATTCTCGCCGAGCCCGCCGGCCACATCCGCGTCCTGCCTTAGGCGGGCGCTCGCCCAGCCGGAAAGACGCCGCCTTACGACTTGACGTCGTTCGGGAACAGCTTGGCGGCGTACTCGCGGGTGACGACGTCCGCCACGGCGTTGTCGTAGAACTTCTTGACGTCCGCCGCTTGAGCTTGCGGCGTGCCCAGGCCGTCCAACACGTTCTGGATGGACTTCGGATCGATCCGAAGGTCCTTGTTCCAGGTCTGCAGGTTCACCTTGTAGTCGCTGTCCAGCACGCTTGCATCCGTGACTTGCGTGTGCTTGCTCACCGTCTGCTTGGCCAGCGCTGGATCGTCCACCGTCCTGCGCAGACCGTCCAGGTAGCCCATCAGGTAGGCTTGGATGGCATTTGGGTTCTTGGCGTAGAAGGCCCGGCTGGTCGAGAGCGCCGGCCCCGGGATCCGCAGCCCTTCCTTGAAGTAGTCGATGATCACCGGGTAGCCCTTGCTCTCCGCGATGGTGTTGTACGGCGTGGGCCCGATGAAGGCGTCGGCTTGGCCGCTGAGGAACGTGGTCAGCGAGGCGGTGGAGTGCGGGTGGTACAGCAGCTTGATGTCCTTGCCGACTTCCAGCCCGTACTTCTTGGCGCTCAGTTTCAGCGCGATCTCGCCGAACGCACCCGGCGACGTCGTGGCCACCGACTTGCCACGCAAGCCCTCAAACGTGGTGACGTCCTTGGAGCCGATCAACGTCAGCGTGCTCTTGTCGATCGTCGCCGCTACGTAGATGAGGTCGGCGCCGGCCAGGTCGGCGGTGATCGGCGTGGTGCCGCCTTGATACATGTCCACCGAGCCCGACGTCAGCGCCTGCGCGGCAGCGGCGGCGCTGACGATGTTGGCATCCACCTCCACGCCGTGCTTGGCGAAGAAGCCGAGGTCTTGCGCGATGCGAATGGGCACCGCCGACGCATCGTCGGCGGGCAAGGCCAGCGTCAGCTTGGGTTTCTCCGGCTTGGCCTCGGCC
>DAIUFO010000155.1:0-8486 GCA_036844545.1 Chloroflexota bacterium | reverse complement strand
TTGGCGCCGAAATTACCCATTGGAAAATCCGTCCCAGGAGGCGGGAACCGGCTGGCCGAACCGCAGCGGCGCCGACTCAGCGGCTGGCGCGCTTTCAGAACGGACTGGACTTGCTGGACGCCCAAGCCTCAAGCAGTGGCACGGAAACGACCGTCGACTTGCACTGGCTGGCCCGCTCGGCGCCCGCTGTCAACGCCACCGTGTTCGTCCAGGCCCTCAGCCCGGACGGTCAGTTGCTCGGTCAGCACGACAGCTATCCGCTCGAGGGCCGATACCCTACCAGCCTGTGGTCCATCGGCGAGCAGGTATTTGACCGGGTTCGGCTGCCGCTCTCCCAGGCGCTCACGGCCCAGGACCGGGTGGTCGTGGGAATGTACCTGCTACCCCAGTCCGAGAGACGTATTCCCACGACCGATGGGCAGCCATTTGTAACAGTTCCCTCTAGCTCTTCAATAGCGCCTGCGCGTCTTGGACGAAGTCTGAGACGCGGAAGTTGGCCGACAGGATGACGCGCAGGCGGCCGGTGGTGTCGGTGAGGTAGACCAACGCTGAGTGGTCGGCACCCTGGACGGCGCCCTCGCTGGTGGCGCTGGAGCCGACATGGTACGCGTCCCACACGGGCTTGAGCTGGCCGGGCGAGCCCATCAGGTAATGCCAGTTGGACTGGCCGGCCAGGTTGTGGTCCTCGGTGAACTTCTTGACCGACGGCAGGGTGTCGCCGCTGGGATCGACGCTGACCGACACGATCCCGACGTTCTTGGCGTCGGCGCCAAGCCGCTGGTCGGCCGCGGCCAGCTGGCTGCCTATGAGCGGGCAGACGTCGGGGCAATGCGTGTACAGGAAGGTCAGCGCGACGACTTTGCCCTTGAGCCGGCTCATGGCCACGGTCTGGCCGTTCTGGTCGCTCAGGGAGAAGTCCGGCGCTTGCGGCATGTCGCTCAAGACACCGCCGCTCAGGCTCGGCTGCGTATGGCGACGCAGGCCGAACACGACGCCGGCCGCGGCGACCACGACCACCGCGGCCACCGCCGACGCAATCCACACGGCGGGCAGGGGTGGCTTCGAGGACGGGTTCGGAGGGGCCTTGGTTACTGCCTTCAAGCTGTGCTTCCAACGTAACGGACGGCATCCGGTTACAATTCACACTTAGGTGTGAATTGTCTATAGGGACGGCGCCGCGCGAGGCGGTGCAGTTTGGGCGCGGGGCGCAGTCGTTTATCTTGCTGATCCTGGCCCAGGAGCGGTCGTATGGCTACGGCATCCGGCATCGGCTCGAGGGTGAGTTCGGCTACCAAAACGCGGCCGATCCCGGCGCGCTCTACCGGCTGCTGCGCGAGTTGGAAGCGGCCGGCTTGATTGAGTCCACTTGGGACATCGCCGAGACCGGGCCGGCCCGCCGCTACTACCAGCTCACCGGCGCCGGCCGCCAGGAGCTCCGAAACGGCGCCGAGCGGCTGCGCCGGCAGGTGACGCGGATCGAGCGCTTCTTCGAGCTCTACGAGGAGCTGCAGGCGTGAAGTCACTGCTGCGCTTGCGCCCCTATTTCCGGCCTTATTGGAGCCTGGTCACGATTTCCTTCTTGGCGGTGGTATTCAACGCCGCCACCACGCTGGTGGTGCCGGCGCTGATCGGCCTGGCCGTGGACGAGGGCATCGTCCAGCACGACGTGACTGCGCTCGTGCGGTATGGCCTATTCATCCTGCTGGTAAGCGCGCTGCGAGGATTGGCCGCGTTCTGCCAAGGCTACCAGGGCGAGTCCGCCGCCCAGGGCGTCAGTTACGGCCTGCGAAAGGCGCTGTACTCGCACGTGCAGAATCTGTCGTTCAGCTTCCACGACCAGGCCCAAACCGGCGAGCTGATGGCCCGCGCCACGGCCGACGTCGAGGCGCTGCGCGCCTTTATCGGCCGTGGAACGCTGCAGATATTCTTTCTGCTGCTGCTGCTGGTGGGCGTCACCTTGGCCTTGCTGCGCATGAACTGGGAGCTGGCGCTGCTGTCGCTGGCAGTGCTGCCGGCGCTGGCCTGGCGCACCGAGCGCTTCAGCCGGCGCATCCGCCCCATGTACCGCCGGGTGCAGGACCAGATCGCTCGCGTGGCCGGGCTGATCCAGGAGAACGTTTCGGGCGTGCGCGTGGTCAAAGCCTTCGGCCGCGAGCGCGAGGAGATGGCGCGCTTCGACGACGGCAACCAGCAGCTCTACCGCGACTACCTGGACGCCGCCCGCGAGCAGGCCGTCAACGCCCCGTTCATCGACTTCCTGTCAAACGCCAGCACGCTGGTGATGATGTGGCTGACCGGCTACCTGGTCATCCGCGGCCACCTGACGTACGGCGACCTGGTGGCGTTCTATGCGTACCTGCTGCAGCTGGTGGCGCCCATCCGCCGCGGCGGATGGCTCATGGCCATGGGCTCCCGCGCGGCCGCGTCCAGCGAGCGAGTGTTCGAGATCCTGGATACGCCAGTGACTGTCGCCAACAAACCAGGCGCCGTCGATCTGCCGGAGATTACCGGACGGGTGGAGTTCCGGGACGCGTCTTGCGCCTACTATCCGGGCCGGCCGGTCCTGGAAAACCTCAGCTTCGAAGCCAGACCGGGGCAGATGGTGGCGCTGGTGGGCATGACCGGCTCGGGGAAGACGACCGTGGCCAACCTGATCCCACGCTTCTACGATGTTTCGGGCGGGCAAGTGCTGGTGGATGGCTTCGACGTGCGAGAGGTGCAGCTGCAATCGCTGCGGCGCCAAATCGGCATCGTCATGCAGGAGACCACGCTGTTCTCCGGCAGCATCCGCGAGAACATCGCCTTCGGCCGGCCCCACGCAAGCGAGCGCGACATCGAGGACGCCGCCCGGGCGGCGCGGGCCATCGAGTTCATCGAACGGCTGCCACTGGGCTACGACACGGTGGTCGGCGAGCGCGGCGTGTCACTTTCCGGCGGGCAGAAGCAGCGTGTGGCGATCGCTCGGGCGTTGGTCATGGACCCGCGGCTGCTCATCCTGGACGAATTCACGTCCAGCGTCGACGTCGCTACGGAGCGGCTCATCAGGGCGGCGCTGCAGGAGCTGATGCGCGACCGCACCACGTTCGTCATCGCCCATCGCCTCTCGACAGTCCGCGCGGCCGACACGATCCTGGTGCTCGACCGGGGCCGGCTGGTCGCCGCCGGCCGGCACGAAGAGCTGCTGGCCAACAGCGAGATCTACAACGAAATCAACGCCAGCCAGCTCCTGGAAAGTCCTACGCGGACGGCGAGTTGGGAAGAAGAGGCCCTGGTGCGCCCATGATGGACTTGCCTGGCGGCTGGCGCACCGGGCCGGGCTTGCGCGACCTGTCTGATGTAGGCGGCGCCGCCTACAACCCGCGCGTCGCCCGCCGCGCTTTCGCCTACCTCGGGCCCTATCGGCGGCAGGTAGCGCTGGCCTTGGCCTTGACGCTGTTTGCCGGGGCCATGAACATGCTCGGCCCGTACCTGATCAAGATCGCCATCGACGCCCACATCGCCACGGGCGACCTGATAGGCCTGACCATCGTCCTGGCGGCAACGCTGGCCGTCTACTTTGCCTACTTCGTGTCCACGGCGCAGCAGACCCTGATCGTGTCGGAAGTCGGCCAGAAGATCCTGCGCAGCATGCGCCAGCAGCTGTTCGACCACCTGCAGCGGCTGCCGCTTACCTACTTCGACAAGCACCCAACCGGCGTCGTCGTGTCCCGCGTGGTCAACGACGTATCGGTCATGAACGACCTGCTGACCAACGGCCTGCTGACGCTGCTGGGCGACGTGTTCACACTGTTCGGCACGCTGGCGATGATGGCGGTGCTCAGCCCCAAGCTGGCGCTGGTGACGTTTGCCGCGCTGCCGTTGATGGGCGTGGCCATCTGGATATTCACCCAGAAGGCGAAGGTCGCCTACCGGGTCACCCGCGAAAAGATCGGCGCAGTCGCCGCCGATTTCCAGGAATCGATCGACGGCATGCGCGTGGTCCAGGCCTTCGCCCACGAGGGCGCCAGCCAGAGCCAGTTCGACGTGATCAACGATGAGAACCGCGTGGCCAACATCCGCGCCAATGGCCTGTCCTCGGCCTTGATGCCAGTGGTCGAGTTCGACAACGCGCTGGCGACGGTGGCGGTGATCGCCTTCGGCGGATTGCTGCTTGTTCAAGGCGAGATAACGCTGGGCGTCATCGTGGCCTTCCTGGCCTATGTCACTCGCTTCTTCGCTCCGGTCCGGACGCTGACGCAGTTCTACAACCAGCTCCAGGCAGCCACCGCCGGCGCTGAGAAGGTGTTCGAGCTGCTGGACGAGCCGGCGACCATTACGGAGCGCCCTGACGCAGTCACACCGCGGGGGGTCCGGGGCGAGGTGGAGTTCCGCGACGTGGCCTTCTCATACGGCCGTGAGCCGGTACTGCGGGGCGTGAGCTTCCACGCCGACCCGGGCGAAATGATTGCGATGGTGGGCCACACCGGCGCCGGCAAGACCACCGTCGCCAGCCTGCTGACGCGCTTCTACGATCCAGTCGAGGGCGCCGTCCTGCTGGACGGGCACGACCTGCGCGAACTGTCGTTCGAAACGTTGCGCAACAACATCGCGTTGGTGCTGCAGGACAACTTTCTGTTCGCCGGCACCATCCGCGAGAACATCCGCTTCGGCAAGCCCCAAGCCAGCGACGACGACGTGGCTGCCGCCGCCCGCGCGGCCAACGCGGAGGACTTCATCCTGCGCCTGCCGCTGAGCTACGAGACGGCGGTAATGGAGCGCGCCGCCAACCTGTCGCTGGGACAGCGGCAGCTTATTGCCATCGCACGTGCGGTGCTGGCCGATCCGCGGGTGCTCATCCTGGACGAGGCCACGTCGAACATCGACTCACGGACGGAGCAGCTGGTCCAGGAAGCGTTGCACAAGCTGCTGGCCGGCCGGACCTCGCTGGTAATCGCTCACCGGCTATCGACGATCCGGGCGGCCGACGAGGTTCTGGTGCTCGACGCCGGTGAAATCCTGGAACGTGGCCGGCACGAGGAGCTGCTCCACCGGCGCGGCGCCTATTACCGGCTGCACCAGCAGCAGTTCGCCGAGGCTGTGCCGGCATAGAGGTCGACGGGGTTCCCTCACCCTAGCCCTCTCCCGCCGCGGCGGGAGAGGGGACAAAGGATTACTATCGCCCCATGGCGCTCGTCGAGCTCGCGGTCCAAGGGCGGGTTGCGACTGTCACGCTGAACAACCCGAAGAAGCGCAACCCGTTGAGCGCGGCAGTGGTGGTCGAGCTGGCCAAGCTGTTTCGCGAGTGCGACGCCGACGACAACGTGGGCGCGGTGGTGTTGACCGGGGCGGGCGAGAGCTTCTGCGCCGGCGCCGACCTGCGGGAATTCCTGGACAGCATCGACGCCGGCTCGGTGGAGCATTGGATGGCCGGCGACCCGTGGGGCGACCTGTTCCGGCTGGTGCCGGCACTGGCCAAGCCGGTGATTGGCTCGGTACGCGGCCACGCGCTGGCCGGCGGCTGCGGGCTGGTGGCCGTGTGCGACATGGCCATTGCCGCCGAGAACACCACCTTCGGCACGCCCGAGATCAACATCGGCTTGTTCCCGCTGTTCATCTTCCCGGCCCTGATCCGCGCCGTGGGCCAGCGCCACGCGCTGGACTTGTGCCTCACCGGCCGGTCCATCAACGCGGCTGAGGCGTTCGCGATGGGGTTGGTAAACCGAGTGGTGCCCGATGCCGAGCTGGCCAACGCTACCCAGGCGCTGGCGGCTGAACTGGCTTCGAAACCGCCGCACTCCATGCGCTTGGGCAAGCACGCCTTCTACCGCATGGCCCAGATGGACTACGACGCCGCC
Source organism: Chloroflexota bacterium (assembly GCA_036844545.1). GTDB lineage: Bacteria > Chloroflexota > JAJPGV01 > JAJPGV01 > JAJPGV01 > DATGVV01. Next base: position 2,652 of record DAIUFO010000155.1, on the reverse strand, counting down.
ATCGACTTTGCCCGCGGCATTCGCGGCGCCTTCCTGGGCGGCGAGGAGCTGCGGCAGGGCACCAACCGGTTCTTGAAGAAGAAGACCGACTAAGCGCCGCCCTTCAGGATTTTCTGGATGACCGCGTAATCAAGGTTTGGGCTGGTGAGAGCGCCGAACTTGTTGCGATCGGCCGGTGTGAGGTCCGCGGACCACAGAATCAGTGGCGGGGGTGCGAGAGCGTTATTGGGCGAAGCCGAAGCGACCGAGAATGAAGCGTTCCTTGGCGGAGTGGAGACTGTTGCCGATAGTGCTGAAGGCAGCGTCGTAGTCGAGCGCCTGAAGGGTGCTGATGATGCCATTGGTGAAATGGCCGTAGGGGTAGGCGAACACCTTCACTGGCCGCTCGACGCCGGCAAGGTCCCACAGGCCTTGGATGCGCTGCTCGGCAACGGCCAGCTCGCCTTCCATGGCGCCTTCACCCAGCGCCGGCAGGTCGGCGTGGTTCACGGTGTGGTTGCCGGCGTGGAGGCCCTGGCGGATCAGCTCGACAGCCTGCCCCTTGGTCATGTACCGATGCTTGCCTGGGAACTTGCGGTCTTCGCTGTAGCAGGGCGTGTCATCGGGGACGTCGGCCATGGCGGCCGTAGGGAGATGCTCGAACTTGGCGATCAGGAACGCTGTGACCGGTATGAAGACGCCGCGCTCCCGGCGGACCTCCTGGATGGCGCGCCAACCGTCGGTGTACTGCGACAGGCGCGCATCGTCCCAGGTGACGTGGAAGGTGCGAACGCCAGAGGGGATGACCAGGCTGCCGTTCAGCGCGCTGACGATGGTCTCGATCGAGATGGGCTGGGCGCCGCTGTCGAGCAGGCCCAGCAGGTCCTGCTTGAAACGCCGGTAGTCGATCTCGTGGTACATCCGGAATTCCGACTGAAATGGGACAGCCGCCTGGGCAAACGCGACCGGTATGCCCGCGGCGTTCAAGGCGGCAGAGGCAGAAACGGCTCCGGCAAGCTCGAGAAAGCCTCTCCGCGGCAGCCTCACTCCGGCATGAGCCGCTCGCGCCACCAGGTGGGCAGGGCGAAGGCGGCAGTGTGGACCGCGGCGTTGTAGAACCGGCCCCGGAACTGCTCGCGCGGCACGTCGAACGGGTGTGCCGAGCGTGAGGCCAGGACCAATGCCATGCTGCCGCCGTAGTACGTCGGGACGGCCGCCTGGTACACAGCTACCTGGGCGAACAGCGCACGCAAGCGCTGCACGATGCCGGCCGTTTCGTCCGCTTGGAAAAACGGCACGCCCGACTGGAACACGGCCGCGCCCTGTGGCGTGAGGATGCGGCGCAGGTCAGCGTAGAAAGGCGAGCCGAAAAGCACCTCGGCGGGGCCGATGGGATCGGGGGAGTCGCACAGCACCGCGTCGAAGTGCGCGTCCGGAGCGCGCTTGACGTATTCGGCCGCATCCTCGATCAGCATTTCGATCCGCGGGTCCGCATAGTCAGCCGTGACGCTCGGCATCCACTCCTGGCAGGCGTCGACGACGGCTCGATCCAGCTCGACCATGGTGACTTGCTCGACTGAGGAATGGCGCAGCACCTCGCGGGCCATGCAACCATCGCCGCCGCCGATGACCAGCACCCGTTGGGCCGGCCGCTCGAGTCCCACGATCGGTACGTGGGTCATCATCTCCTGGTAGACGGTGCTGTCAGCTTCCGTGATCTGGACCACGCCATCCAGGATCAGCATGCGGCCGACAACGTCGTTCTCGGCGATGACGATGTGCTGGTATGGGGACCGTGTCTCGAACAGGGTCTCCACGAGAAAGCTCTGGGCAACGGAAGGGTACAGGCTCTCCTTGTACCAGGAGGGCATCAGCGGTCTTCCCGAGCGCCTCGCATGATCTCGGTGACTTTGAACGACTTAGGCTGGAAGACCTTTTTCACCTCTTCCAAGGCTTTGTAGGAGTCGGCTCCGCCGCAGGTGAAGAAATCGAGCGCGGCGTAGCCGTACTCGGGCCAGGTGTGGATGGAGATGTGGGATTCCTTGAGGAGGGCGAAGCCGGTGACGCCGGGGCTCAAACGATGGACATAGGAACGGATGAGAGTCGATCCGCTGGCGCGCACGGCGCGCAGGAGAACCGCGCGAATGGCTTGCCGGTCTGTGAGATCGATTCCGGCAGGATCCCAAAGCTCGACAATGAGCTCTTTTCCGACGACAGCGGGCTGGTTGGCGCCGGTAAGCGCCCGCTCTAGAGTAGGCGTGGACATCTCATCTTCGGTAGGGTAGGCTCCTTGAACTTCTACTGCAGACTCATAAAGTGGACGGCCGGACTTGCCGGGCGCAAGCGCCAGGTGTCGCTAACCGTCCAAGGGAACAGTATACCGTCGCAAAAGGCGCCGCCGTATGCTAAACTCGCGAGACATCCCTCCTCGAAAAGCGCCGGGGAAGGGATGTTTTTCGTGTGTGGCCCACCTAGCTCAGTCGGCAGAGCGCGTCCTTGGTAAGGACGAGGTCTCGGGTTCGAATCCCGAGGTGGGCTCTTACCGGAAGCTAGAGGCTGGAGATTAGAGGCTAGAAGAAATGGCGAAGCAGAAATTCGTGCGGACCAAGCCGCATGCCAACGTGGGCACGATCGGCCACATCGACCATGGGAAGACGACCCTTACGGCGGCCA
>DAIUFO010000154.1:0-8563 GCA_036844545.1 Chloroflexota bacterium | reverse complement strand
GGCCAAAGCGCTGGCCGAATTCATGTTCGGCAGCGAAGAGGCGCTGGTCAAGATCGACATGTCGGAGTTTATGGAGCGCCACGCCGTGGCTCGCCTGGTCGGCGCGCCTCCCGGCTACGTGGGCTACGAAGAGGGCGGCCAGTTGACCGAGGCCATCCGCCGCCGCAGCTACTCTGTGGTCCTGCTGGACGAGATCGAGAAGGCCCATCCAGAGGTCTTCAACATCCTGCTCCAGATCCTGGAAGATGGCCGGCTGACCGACGCGAAGGGCCGCGCGGTCGACTTCCGCAACACCATCATCATCATGACCTCCAATGTGGGCGCAGCGCAGATCGTGAAGGGCGTCTCGCTCGGCTTCCAGCCGTCCCGGGGCGACGAGGCCAAGAGCTTCCAAGAGCGCTACGCGGCCATGAAGGACAAGGTCATGGACGAGATGAAGAAGACGTTCCGGCCGGAGTTCCTGAACCGCATCGACGCCACCATCGTGTTCCATGCGCTGTCCGAGAAGGAAGTTATCCAGATCGCCGACCTGATGATCAACCGCATCCAGAAGCAGCTCAAGGAGCAGGAGATCGCCATCGAGGTGACCGATGCCGCCAAGAAACTGCTCGTAAGCAAGGGCTACGACGTGAACTTCGGCGCCCGTCCGCTGCGCCGGACGATCCAGGACATGGTCGAGGATGCCCTGTCGCACGGCATGCTGGAGGGTCGCTTCAAGAAAGGTGACAGCATCCATATCGACACCTCCGAAGGCGGCGAGCTGGTGATGGTGCCTGAGGAGCGCAAACCCGAGGAAGAAACCCCCGAGCTCGCCGGAGCCGCCAGCTCCTAACCCGCTCTGCGTGAAGAGCCCCGCCGAGAGGCGGGGCTTTTTCTATGCCTGTTTGGGCTTGTACGGCAGCCGGAAGTGCTGCAGGCCCTTGATGGGATCGAACTCGGGATCCTTGTGGACCAGGATCGCCTTCTCTGTAAGAGCGAGAGCCGCAATCCATGAATCGGCCAGCGACAGCCGGTGTCCAGCTTTCACGACAGCTGCCTCGTGACGCCAGGCCGGAGTCGACTCCACCATAATCGCTGGCCACGACTCAATCATCGTCAGAGCCAGTTCGGCCCGCGCAGGACCGACTTTTCGGCGGACCTTGTATTCGACTTCCATCAGCGCCATGAACGGAATGGCGACGTTCGACTCAGGCAGCTTAAATAGATCGAGGACGTCTTCGTTACCCTCTTCGGCTTCCAGCACCGCCATAATCGCGGATGTGTCCAGGACGTGACGCGGCATCAGCGCTCTCTATCTTGCCGGTCTTCGAGTTCGAGCTCCCACTCTCGCTCCTCGTTTCGTTCCCGCAAGAAGTCCTCGAACGTGTAGCCGCTGCCGCGCAGGATGCCGACAGACGCAGCCACAGGGTCGTCTGGAATCGGCACCACGACCGCTGCGCCGTCACGGATAATCCAGCTGAGCTTTTGCTTAGGCACGATGTGCAATGCTTCCCGAACGGGAGCGGGAATGACGGTTTGGCCTCTTACCGAAACTTTGCTTTGCATACCTGTCACCATAACGCAAGATCGAGGACCCATGGGTAAGATTTCCGCGTGAAGGTTCGGGCGGTGTTCGTCTGCCAGCAATGCGGCAACCGCGAGCTGAAGTGGGCCGGGCGATGTTCGGAGTGTGGCGAGTGGGGCTCGCTGGTGGAAACGCTGGAGCAGCCGGCGGCGAAGAACAGGGCGCGAATGGCGAGCGCTGGTGTGGCCGGCGTGCAACGGCTGAGCGAGCTGGCGCCAGAGGCCGTCCAGCGGCTCGATGTGCCGCTGAGCGAGATCAGCCGGGTGCTGGGTGGCGGGTTGGTGCCCGGCAGCGTGAACCTCATCGGTGGTGATCCCGGGATCGGCAAATCCACACTGCTGCTGCAGCTCGCGGCGGCCATGTGCCCTTCGCTTGGCTCCGTGCTGTACGTCAGCGGGGAGGAGTCGGCACGGCAGATCAAGCTCCGCGCCGAGCGCCTGGGCATCAACAGTCCCGAGATGCTGCTGCTGGCCGAGACCGACCTCGAGCAGGTGCTCAACGCCATCGAGCACGAGAAGCCCGGCCTGGCCGTCATCGATTCCATCCAGACCGTGTACACGTCTGCGCTGGGCTCCGCGCCAGGCACCGTCGGCCAGCTCAGGGAATGTACCCAGCAGCTCATCAGCCTCGCCAAGCGAACCGATACGCCACTGTTCCTGATCGGGCACGTCACCAAAGAGGGCGCTATCGCCGGCCCGCGCGTGTTGGAGCACATGGTGGACGCGGTGCTGTACCTCGAGGGGGAGCGCTTTCAGGCTTATCGAGTGCTCCGCGCCGTCAAGAACCGCTTCGGTTCGGTGGATGAAGTAGGCATACTGCAGATGACCGACGCCGGCATGTCCCAAGTCGAGAGCGCTTCGCAGGCCTTCCTGGCCGAGCGGTCGGCGCACGCGCCAGGCTCGGCCGTGACCGTGACGATGGAAGGCACCAGGCCGCTGCTGGTGGAGGTGCAGGCGCTGGTGGCGCCTAGTTATCTGTCGATGCCGCGGCGCTCGGCCAACGGCATCGACGCCAACCGGCTGGCGCTGCTGATCGCGGTGCTGAGCAAGCGCGCCGGCATGGGCCTCGGCAGCCAGGACGTGTACGTGAACGTCGTAGGCGGGCTCAAGGTCAGCGAGCCGGCGGTCGACTTGGCGCTGGCGCTGGCAATTGCCTCGAGCTTGCGTGACAAGCCATTGCCGGACGAACTGGTCGTTTTTGGCGAGCTGGGCTTGGGCGGCGAGCTGCGATCGGTCAACCAGGCCGAGCGGCGGATCAAGGAAGCGGCCGCCCTGGGCTTCCGGCGGGCAGTGCTGCCCGCTCGCAACGCTGGCAGGGGGGCAAACGGTGACGTAGAATTGGTTGGGGCTAGCACGCTTATGGAAGCAGTCGAGTTGTGTTTGTGAGCATGAGAGTCCGCTGTTCTTATCTATGCGTCTTTATCTTTACTTCCGGATCGCCGGTGCGATCATTCTCGGCTGGCTCGGCTGGGCTCTGTCGGAACCGTTGTGGTCCGCGTGGAACCTCAACGCGCCCCTGTGGAACGGTGAGGTCAACGGCTACCGGCTGATTCCGAGCGTCGTCGGGCTGGTGGTGGGGGCGATTATCTTCCCTCACGTCACCATCGAGCCCTTCGTGGCCGGTCGTCGGGTGCTGCGGCATACCCCCGCCAGCGACCTGGCGGCCGGATTGGCCGGGCTGATCGTGGCGGGTGTGATCACCGTCATCGTCAACGGGCCGCTGTCGCAGCTGCCCGGCTATTTCGGCCGGCTGCTGCCGATCGCCGTGTTCCTGCTGCTGGCTTGGATTCTTGTCGAGCTGAGCATTGCTCGCAAGGACGAGCTGCTGGCGTTGATCTTCCGCCGCCGCGAGGCCCGCGAGGACCGGCGGCAGCGATCCGAGACGACGCAGCGGCCGTCGATCATCATGGACACCAGCGCCATTATCGACGGCCGCATCGCCGACATCAGCCAGACAGGCTTCATCTTCGGCGAGCTGGTCATTCCCCGGTTCGTGCTGCAGGAACTGCAACACATCGCCGATTCGTCGGATGCGCTGCGGCGCAATCGAGGCCGGCGCGGGCTGGACATGCTGAACCGGCTTCAGAAGGAGTCCCAAGTGCCCATCCGCATCATGGACGTGGATGCGGACAACGCGCCGGACGTCGACGGCAAGCTGGTGGTCGTGGCCAAGAAGACCCACGGCGCCATCCTCACCAACGACTTCAACCTGAATCGTGTGGCTGAGCTGCAGGGTGTCAAAGTGTTGAATATCAACCAGCTGGCCAACGCCGTCAAACCCGTGGTGCTGCCCGGCGAGGAAATGAGTGTCGACATCATCCAGGAGGGCAAGGAAGTCGGGCAGGGCGTCGGCTACCTCGATGACGGCACGATGATTGTGGTGGAGAACGGCCGCAAGTACATCAACAGCAGCCTCGACATCGTGGTCACCCGTGTGCTTCAGACGGTCGCCGGGCGGATGATCTTCGCCCATCCGAAGAATGGCGCCGCGCCGGGGGCGGGCCGGCCCTAATCACCATACACACCTACCGTGCGGAGGGTCTGCCTGAGCCCTTGCGGGAGCGACTCAAGGCTGCCGCTCTCGCCCATGGCAAAGCTGCTGTCGTTGGGCCGGTGTTCGATACCGTTAAGCGCGCACAGGATGGCGTCGTCCAGGAAACGATCGACCGCGAGAGGCTGCGCTGGCCGCTGGCCTGGGCCTGCACGCCGGATCACGAGCCGGCCATCGATCCGCCACCCCCGGAATGGTTCGTCGGCGCGATGGTAGTTCAGTGACCGTACGCATCGGGCACGGCTATGACGCCCACCAACTGGCAGCTAGCCGAAAGTTGGTGCTTGGCGGCGTTGAGGTGCCCCACGACAAGGGCCTGGCTGGCCACTCGGATGGCGATGCGCTGACCCATGCCATCATCGACGCGCTGCTGGGTGCGGCGGCCCTGGGCGATGTCGGCCAGCACTTCCCCAGCAGCGACACATCTCTCGCGGGCGTTTCCAGCCTGCTGCTGCTGGGCCGCGTGCGCGGACTGCTGGAGCAAGCGGGCTGGCGGCCGGGCAACGTGGACGCTACCATCGTGGCCGAGAGGCCGCGCCTGGCGCCGTATGTTCAGCAGATGCGCGAGCGGTTGGCCGCTATGCTCGGGCTAGAGTTAGATGCAGTGAGCGTAAAGGCCACCACCACCGACCGCATGGGCTTTGCCGGCCGCGAAGAAGGCATCGCCGGTTTCGCGGTGGCAACCATAACTTCCTCTCCCTCCGCGGAGGGCGAGGCGAGGTGAGGGCCTTCCTGGCTGCCCAGGATACCGCGCCGGTCAGTCCCCTGCTTCGCGCCTTAGCCAGCATTAAGCGCGATTTGGATGCCGTGCTCGATCGCGATCCTGCCGCTACGTCGGCGCTCGAGGTGGTGCTCACCTATTCAGGCTTCCACGCGCTGATCCTGCACCGCCTGGCGCACTGGCTGCATGCCAACAACCGCCGGCTGCTGGCACGCGGCTTGTCCCAGCTCAACCGCATGGTCACCCAGATCGAGATTCATCCCGCGGCCAAGATAGGCTCCGGCTTTTTCATCGATCACGGATCCGGTGTGGTGATCGGCGAGACGTGTGAGATCGGCAACGACGTCACCATCCTGCAGGGTGTGACTCTGGGCGGGACAGGTAAGGAAGCCGGCAAGAGGCACCCGACCATCGAGGACGACGTATCCATCGGCACCGGCGCCAAAGTGCTGGGTGGATTCACGGTCGGCGCTGGCTCGAAAATTGGGGCTAACGCCGTCGTGCTGCGCGACGTGCCGCCGAACTCGACGGTGGTGGGCGTGCCTGGCCGGGTCGTCGTCCAAAACGGCCGGCGCACCAGCAATCGAGCTACCGACCTGGACTGGATCGACATGCCCGATCCCGAGCAGCAGGACGTCGAGCGGCTCCTCGCGCGCATCGAAGAGCTTGAGCGGCGCCTGGCACGGCTCGAGTTGGGTGGCCGGAAGCAACGTGCCCCTCGAGCTGTTTAACACCTTCACAGGCCGCAAAGAGAGATTCCGGCCGGCTGGTGACGTGGTGAGCATGTACGTCTGCGGCCTCACGCCCAAGAATCACCCGCACATTGGCCACGCCTGGCTGTTTGTCAGTGTGGACGTGATGCGGCGTTACCTGGAGTTCAGCGGCTACAAAGTGGAACACGTCCAGAACTTCACCGACGTGGACGACAAGATCATCGAGGCCGGCCACCGCGACGGCATCCCGCCGGACCACGCTGCCGCTCGCTACATCGAGTCCTACTGGAAGGGCATGGACGCGCTGCACGTCCTGCGTCCAACCGCCACGCCCTACGCTACCGAGTACATCCCCAACATGCTGCGGCTCATCCAAGGCCTCATCGAGGAAGGCTACGCCTACGAAGCGGGAGGCGATGTCTACTACCGCGTCGACCGCTTCGCGGAGTACGGCAAGCTCAGCGGCAATACTCTCGAGCGCTTGGAGGCAGGCGCTCGGGTCGAGCCGGGCGAGCACAAGGAGAAGCCCTATGACTTCGCCTTGTGGAAAGCCGCCAAGCCCGGCGAGCCGATGTGGGACAGCCCCTGGAGCCAGGGCCGGCCCGGCTGGCACATCGAGTGCTCGACGATGATTCACCAGGTCCTGGGCGAGACGATCGATGTTCACTGGGGTGGCCGCGACCTGATCTTTCCGCACCACGAGAATGAGATCGCCCAAAGCGAGGCCTACACGGGCCAGCAACCCTTCGTGCGCCTGTGGATGCACGTCGGCCTGATGCAAACCGGCAGCGAGAAGATGGCGCACTCGCTGGGCAACTTCGTGACCATCCACGACATGATCGGCGAGTTCGGCGCGGACGTCCTGCGCTTCTACCTCGTGTCCGAGCACTACCGCACGCCGGTAACGTTCACCACTGAGCTCGTCGGCGTCGCGGGCGACCGGCTGAAGCGCCTGCGCTCGGCCGAACGCAACTTGCGGTTCCTAGCCCTGCAGTGCGAGCAGCGTCCGGCCGAAGGCGACACCTTTGCCACCGGCAAGCTCAAAGACGTGCTGCTGGAACAGGCGGAGGCCACGCTGGCGCAGTTTCACGAGGCTATGGACGACGACCTCAACACGCCGCGCGCCATCGCCGCGCTCGAGGCGCTGGCCAAGCACATCAACACCGCCAACGACCAAGTCGCTCGCGAGCCGGAGCTGGCCACGGCGGAGCTCGCGGCCGGCTTGGAGCACGCCGCCGGCGTATACCATCGCCTCACCGATGTGCTCGGCTTGAAGCTCACCGAGCCCGAGCCGGCCGTCGGCGACGCCAGCATCCAGCAGCTGCTGGATCAGCGCACCGAAGCTCGCAAGAACAAGGACTTCGCGACTGCCGACCGCATCCGGCAGGAGCTCGTGGACATGGGCATCACCATCGAGGACCGCCCCCAAGGCACCATCTGGTATCGCCAGTAGCCGCGCATGATCGCCGGCATCCTCACCAAGTGGGCGTTCGATCCCACGGTGATCGTCGGACTGCTGGTGTCGATCGCGGTGTACTGGCTGTACACGCGAGGTCCCCGCGCCGAGCCCGAAGCCGAGCCACGGCGGACTGACGCGCGGTTCGCCGGAACGATCGTCCTCACGTTTCTGGCGCTGGAGTCACCGCTGGACTTCTTGGCCGACCGCTACCTGTTCTCGGTGCACATGGTCCAGCACCTGGTGCTTTTGCTCGGCGTCGCGCCGCTGCTGGCCTTGTCGCTGCCGCCGGCGCTCATCCACGACGGCTGGCGCCTGCCGAGCTGGCTTCGACGGGCGGCGACGCAGCCGGCGATAGTGTTCGTCGCGTTCGTAGGCGACCTGTGGGCCTGGCACGCGCCGCCTCTGTACGAGGCCACGCTGCACTCCGAGTGGACCCACGTGCTGGAGCACCTCAGCTTTATTGCAACGGCCGCCCTATTCTGGTGGATCGCCTTCGACGCTGCTGGGCCCATGCCGGTACTGGCGCGCATGGGCTATGTATTCGTCGCCGGCATTCCGAATACGCTCCTCGGCGCGCTGATCACCTTCGCACCCGGCGTCCTGTACCCCAGCTACCAGCTGGCCTTGGAACAGCCCGGCCTGGGCCACGCGCTGGAAGCGCAGTACGGCGTGACGGTGCTGGGTGACCAGGAGCTGGGCGGGCTGCTGATGTGGGTGCCGGGTGGTTTTGTGTATCTGCTGGTGATCGTCGCCATCTTCATCTCCTGGTTTGCCAAGCACCAGGCCGTCGAAAGCGGCGTGAGGGTGGAATACTGAAATCAGTGGCCACACATCAATGGGACGCGCAGACCTACGACCGGATTGCGGATCCGCAGACGCGCTGGGGCGCCACTGTGCTGGATCGTCTGGAATTACGGGGCGACGAGCGCGTGCTGGATGCCGCCTGCGGCACCGGCCGAGTCAGCGAGCAACTGCTGGAGCGCATTCCACGCGGCAAGCTGGTGGCGCTGGATGGCGACGCCGCTATGATCGCCGAAGCCCGCGGGCGGTTGGCTCGCTTCGGCGAGCAAGTGGAGTTCGTGGTGGCCGATCTCCTCGATCCTCTCCCCATCGGCGGCGGACCCGTCGACGCCGGGTTTTCCACGGCCGCGTTCCATTGGATCAAAGATCACGATCGGCTGTTCGCCAACCTGGCGCTGGCCTCCGGCCTGGCGGGCAGCTCGTGGCTCAATTCGGTGGCGAGGGCAACATCGAGACGGTGCTCCGGGCCATTTGCGCTGCCGGCGACGACTGGGAGGGTCCGTGGTGTTACCCCACCGTCGAGCTGACGCGCGCCCGGCTGGAGTCGGCCGGCTTTCCCGGCCCGCAAGTCTGGCTGAACCTGGAGCCGACGCCGTTCGAAACAAGCGAGGACTTCTCGACCTTTCTGGAGAAGGTGATCTTGGGCGCGCACCTCATCCGCAAGCCGGAAGCGGAGCGGGATGCTTTCGTCCGAGCCGTAGTCGCTAACATGGCCAAGCCGGAGATCGACTACGTCCGCATGAACATCGTCGCCC
>DAIUFO010000153.1:0-8599 GCA_036844545.1 Chloroflexota bacterium | reverse complement strand
GACCTGCCCGATACCGGAGACGAGCTCATCTTCCGGCTGATCGATCGCTGCTCCAACGACCGCGAGTTCCTGACCGAGCAGCAGCTGCGGGATGCCGTCGGCCACGTGCCGGCGGGGACCTATCAGGAGTGGTTCGACGCCTGGCCGGCCTCGGTCCAGCAGGCGCTCCGGCAGGCTTGGGGAGAACCTCCGGGCAAGGTCTTCGTGGCGGCTGGGAAGGGCCCTCACCTAGCCTCTCCCTCCGCGGAGGGAGAGGAATTGGCCGTTCCTGGGATCATGCTGGGCAACGTTTTCGTGGGCATCCAGCCGCCGCGAGGGTTTGGGGAGAACCCCATTGCCATCTACCACTCGCCGGACATGCCGCCGACGCACCACTATTTGGCCTACTACCGCTGGATTCGGGACGTGTACAAGGCCGACGCCATCGTCCATTTGGGCAAGCACGGCACGCTGGAGTGGCTGCCTGGCAAGGCGCTGGGCTTGTCCGATGCTTGCTATCCGGACCTGGCCATCACCGACCTGCCCCACTTCTACCCGTTCATCATCAACAATCCCGGCGAGGGGGCGCAAGCCAAACGCCGAAGCCACGCCGCCATCGTCGATCACCTCATCCCGGCCATGACCACGGCCGACGCCTACAACGAGATCGTGCAGATCGAGCAGCTCATGGACGAGTACTACCAGGTCCAAACCCTCGACCCGAAGAAGGTGCCCATCATCCGCGGCCAAATTTGGGAGACGGTGGTTGAGGCCCAGCTGCACCGCGACCTGGGCGAGTCGCATCTCCCTGAGGATTTCGATTCGTTCCTGCTGCACGTAGACGGGTATTTGTGCGAGCTGAAGGATTCGCAGATCCGGGATGGGCTGCACACCTTGGGCTCGCCTCCTTCGGGCGATCAATTGGTGGACCTGCTGCTGGCGCTGACGCGGCTAGATAATGTGGAGGCGCCTTCGCTTCGGGTGGCGATGGCGCGTGCGCTGGGCATGTCGAGCTACGAAGCGCTGCTGGTGGACCGAGGGACGCCATACTCGGGGCCACCTCTGCCTGGGGTCCGGTCGAACGGAGATGCTGTCGAGTACATCGAGGCACGGAACAGAGAGCTGATCCGGGAGGCAGTCCTTGTGGAAGGCGGAGAGTGCCCTCACCCTGCCCTCTCCCGGTCCTACGCGGACGGCGAAAGCGGCGGGCGAGGGTTAGACAGCGTGCAGGCTACGCTGGACTATGTTAAGACCAAACTGGTGCCCGCGCTCCAACAAACAACGGACGAGATCACCAATCTCGTGCGCGGGCTGGAGGGACGATTCATTCCCCCGGGGCCGAGCGGAGCGCCTACCAGAGGCATGGCCAACGTCCTGCCAACGGGACGGAACTTCTACTCGGTCGATCCCAAGACCCTCCCCAGTCCGGCTGCATGGCAGATCGGCCAGGAGCTTGGCAAGGCCCTGCTCGAGAAGTACCTGAAAGAAGAGGGCCGCTATCCCGAGTCGGTGGGCATCGTCGTCTGGGGCACCAGCGCCATGCGCACCCAAGGCGACGACATCGCCGAGATCCTGTGGCTGCTGGGCGTCAAGCCCGTTTGGATGAGGGAGAACCGCCGCGTCACCGGCGTCGAGCTCATCCCGCTGCACGAGCTCCAACGTCCCAGGATCGACGTGACGGTCAGGATCAGCGGCTTCTTCCGCGACGCCTTCCCCAACCTGGTGCACCTCATCGACGACGCGGTCCGCATGGTGGCCCAGGCCAGCGACGAGGACGACGACCAGAACCTCGTAGCTGCCCACTACCGGCGAGACGGCCAGACGGACGAGGCCCTGTACCGCATCTTCGGCAGCAAGCCCGGCACCTACGGCGCCGGCATTTTGCCGCTGCTGGACGCCAAGAACTGGCAGTCGGACCAGGACCTGGCCGATGTGTATGCCGCCTGGGGCGGCTATGCCTACACCCGTGAGGACTACGGTCTGGCGGCCAAGCCGCAGTTCGACCAGCGCTTCGCCGAAATCTCCATCGCTACCAAGAACCAGGACAACCGCGAGCACGACATCTTCGACAGCGACGACTACATGCAGTACCACGGCGGCATGATCGCCACGATTCGCGCGCTCACCGGCAAGAACCCGCGCCAGTTCTTTGGCGACAGCGCCAATCCCACGCTGGTGCGCGTGCGCGACCTCGACGACGAGGCGCGGCGCGTGTTCCGCAGCCGTGTCATCAACCCCAAGTGGATCGAGTCGCTCAAGCGCCATGGTTACAAGGGCGCCTTCGAGCTGGCGGCGACCATTGACTATCTGTTTGGCTACGACGCCACAGCGCAGATCGTGGAGGACTGGATGTACGAACGGGCCACCCAGGCCTACGTTCAGGACCCGGACATGCAGCGTTTTTTTGCTGAGAAGAACCCTTGGGCGCTGCGAGGCATTGCCGAGCGGTTGCTGGAGGCTGTGGAGCGAGGGATGTGGAAGAATCCGTCTCAGGAGCAGAGGGAAGCATTGCAGCAGGCGTACTTAGACATGGAAACCGTGCTCGAGAAGCGGAGTGAGTAGGCCTCACCCCGGCAGCGCGCCGGTGTTCCCGTTCACTGCCCTGGTCGGGCAGGAGCAAATGAAGCTGGCGCTGGTCCTCAACGCCATCAATCCCAAGATCGGTGGGGTGCTGATCCGCGGCGAGAAGGGGACCGCCAAGTCCACCGCGGTCCGCGCCCTGGCGCACCTGCTGCCCGAGATTCGGGTGACTATCGGATGCCCGTACAACTGTGAGCCCGGCGCGCCCTGCCCCGGGGAGCACGGCCTCGGTAAGGCCTTCAAGCGGCCGGTCCAGATCGTCGAGCTGCCGGTGGGCGCCACCGAGGATCGGGTCATCGGCAGTCTCGACATCAGCCAGGCGCTCAGCGAGGGGCAGGTGCGCTTCAAGTCGGGCCTGCTGGCCGGCGCCAACCGCGGCATCCTGTACGTGGACGAGGTCAACCTCCTCAACGATCACCTGGTCGACGTGCTGCTCGACGCGGCGGCCATGGGCCGGAATTATGTCGAGCGCGAGGGCATCTCATTCGAGCACCCCGCCCAGTTCCTGCTGGTGGGCACCATGAACCCCGAGGAGGGCGACCTGCGGCCACAGCTGCTGGATCGCTTCGCCCTGTCGGTGGATGTTGTTGGCGGTTTGGCGCCGCGCGAGCGCGGCGAAGTCGTGCGCCGGCGGATTGCCTTCGAGGCCGATCCGGAGAGTTTCGGCGAGAGCTGGCAGTCCAAGCAGCAGCGCGAGCGGCGGCGTATCAGCTCGGCGCAGAAGCTGCTGCCCCAGGTCCAGCTCCACGATCGCATGCTCGACCTGATCACCCACATCTGCGCTGCCTTCCAGGTCGACGGCTTGCGCGCTGACATCGTCATGTACAAGACGGCCCTCACCCTGGCGGCCTATGAAGGACGCACGGAAGTGACCCAGGACGACGTGCGACGCGCCGCCGAACTGGCCCTGCCCCATCGACGCCGGCGCCAGCCGTTCCAGTCGCCCGAATCAGACCAGGAGGAGTTGGACCGCACCATCAAGGAGCAGCTGGCGCCTTCGCCCGCCGACGTCGGCGATGGCTCGTCCGATGAGAGCGGCGAGCCCGACGACCGGGTGTACGACATCGGCCGGCGCTTCAAACCCCAAAGCATGGGCGCCATCAAGCCTGGCCGCGTGGTCCAGCCGCGCTCCGGCCGGCGCACCAAGCTCAAAGAGACCGGGTCCCGCGGCCACTACATCGGCTCGAAGCGTCCTGACGGCGAGCCTACCAGCGTAGCCTTCGACGCGACCCTAAGGGCCGCGGCATTGCGTGAAGCTCAAGCATCCCCTCTCCCGCAGCGGCGGGAGAGGGCTACGGTGAGGGAAACCCGGCCTCACTTGACCATGGACGACGTGCGCCAGAAGGTCCGTGAGACCAAGATCGCCAACCTCATCCTGTTCGCCGTGGATGCCAGCGGCTCGATGGCCGCAATGGATAGGATGACGGCCACCAAAGGCGCCATCCTGTCGCTGCTGCTGGACGCCTATCAGAAGCGGGACCAGGTGGGCCTCATCGCCTTCCGCGGCCGGAGCGGCGAGGTGCTGCTGCCGCCCACCAACAGCGTCGATCTCGCGGAGCGCCAGCTCCGCCAGCTGCCGACCGGCGGCCGGACCCCGCTGAGCCATGCCCTTCAGCTGGGCTTGGTCACGATCGAGCGCCATCGCACCCTTCACCAGGAGTCGGTGCCTCTGTTCGTGTTGATCTCCGACGGACGGCCCAATGTGTCGCTGTCGGGCCGCGATCCGGTTCAGGAAGCGCGCGAGCTGGCCGCCGAGTTCGCGGGCAAGCACATCCAATCGGTGGTGATCGACACCGAGACCGCCGGCCTGCGCCTCGGGCTGGCGGAATCGCTGGCTGCCGATATGGGCGCCCAGTACTTTCGCCTCGAGGAGCTCGACGCCGGCCACGTCGCGGGCGCGGTCCGCCAGGCCCTAGGCCGCGACGGCCAAACGTGACCCGCGGCATCGTGCTCATGGGGCACGGCACCAAGGACCCCGAGGGTGTGGCCGAGTTCCTGGGCTACGCGGAAGCGCTGCGGGCACGGACGGGCGAGATCGTCAGCACGGGCGTGCTGGAGTTCCCCAGCGACGATGCGCCCGGCATCCAGGCGGCCTTCGATCTGGCGGTAGACAGCGGCCTGGACGAGGTCACGGCTCTGCCGGCGTTGCTGTTCTTCGCCGGGCACACACAAGAGGACATGCCGGCTGAGGTGGCCCGGGCGCAGGCGCGGCACCCTGAGCTACGGATCTCTTTCGCCGGCCCCCTGGGCACGGACGAGCGGCTGCCGCGGGCCTTGGAGGACCGGCTGGCCCCGTTCGAGCCCGGTGCGGATACGGCAGTCCTGCTCGTCGGCCGCGGCAGCCTGTTCTCGGAAGCGAACGCCGACCTGTTCAAGACCGCGCGGATGCTGTGGGACCGCAACCACTTCGGCTGGGCGGAGGCGGCCTTCGTGAGCATCGCCCCACCAAGTGTTCCCGAAGGCATCGAGCGCTGCCTCCGGCTCGGCGCCAAGCGCGTGGTCGTGGCGCCATACTTCCTGAACACGGGCGTGCTGGTCAAGCGCATCGCCCAGCAGGCGCGCGCGTCACTCCCTGGCGTGAGCGTGGCCGGCCATTTTGGTCTGCACCCGCTGGTGATTGAGACGCTGCTGGACCGGCTGGCACAGGCACGGGCGGGGGTTTGCCCCTGCCAGGCGGCGGCCGGTTGCCGCATGCCCAGCATGAGCTGCTCTCGGGTGGAATGTCTACTGCCAGCTTGATGCAGCGTTACGGGCTGCCGCCGGAGGAGATCGAGCGCCAGAGCCTGGCCATGGTCGAGGCGGCGATTCCGTCGTGCAGCGGCTGGACTTCCGACGCCCGCGAAGTCGTCAAGCGCATGGTCTACGCCGGCGGCGACCTGGCCCTCGCCGGCCTGGCCCGAGTACACCCCGACGCGGTGGAAGCTGGCGTGGAGGCGATTCGTGCCGGCGCCCCCATCGTCTGCGACGTCCGCATGGTAGCCGCCGGCCTGAGGAAGTGCGCCAACCCGGTTCACATAGCCGTCGATGTTGCTACCGTCGCTTCTGGCGTGCCGCGGCCGGCGGGTGGGCGCCCTCACCTAGCCTCTCCCACCGCGGTGGGAGAGGAACAGCGGGTGACTCGCGCCGCGGCCGGCATGCAGCAACTCAGCGTCGAGCTCAACCGCGGCATAGCTGTCATCGGCAACGCCCCCACTGCGCTCCTGGCCCTGCTGGACCTCATCGACGAGAGCTCTTGCCAGCCGGCGCTGGTCATCGCCACGCCGGTCGGCTTCGTCGCGGCGGCGGAGTCGAAGCAGGAGTTGCTGAAACGCGACGTGCCTTATGTGACTGTCGAAGGCACCCGCGGAGGCTCGCCACTGGCGGCAGCCGCAATGAACGCGCTGTTGATCCTGGCTGAGCGGTGATCGATGACACCTCCGACAGCCTGCCGCCGGCGCCTCGGCGGCGCGGTCTTCGCAGCGGCTACACGACGGGCGCCTGCGCGGCGGCCGCGGCCAAGGCGGCCGCCCTGGCTCTGACCACGCAGCAAGCGGTGCAGGAAGTCACGATCCGCCTGCCCATCGGCCAGGACGTAACGTTCGCGGTTCACCGCTGCGAGGTCGGCCCGGATGAGGCGCTGTGTTCCGTCATCAAGGATGCTGGAGATGACCCCGACGTCACCCACGGCGCCGAGATCTGCGCCCGGGTGCGCCGAGCCGAGCATTTCGAGCTGGCCGGCGGCGAGGGTGTAGGAACTGTCACGCGACCAGGCCTTGGCCTCGAGGTTGGGGGGCCGGCCATCAATCCCGTGCCGCGGCGGATGATTTCGGAATCCATAGCGGAGGTCACCGCCGAACCGCTGCGGGTGGAGATTTCCGTCCCCGGCGGCGAGCAGATGGCCAAGAAGACCCTCAACGGCCGGCTGGGCATCGTCGGCGGCATCTCCATCCTAGGCACGACTGGCATCGTGCGGCCCTACTCGACCGCCTCCTGGCGGGCCAGCGTGGAGCAAGCTGTCGACGTAGCCGCCGCCAATGGCGTGCGGGAGGTGATCTTCAGCACCGGCGGGCGCAGCGAGAAGTTCAGCCAGAAGCTGTTCCCCGACCTGCCGGACCTGGCCTTCGTCGAGATGGGCGAGTTCACCGGCCATGCCCTCAAGCGCTGCGCCGCGCGCGGCATCACGCGCGCCGTGCTGTCCGGCATGATCGGCAAGCTCTCCAAAGTCGCCCAAGGCCACTTCATGACGCACGTGGCCGGCAACCAGGTCGATCCGGAGTTCCTCGCCGAGCTGGCTTCCGAGGCAGGCGCGTCACCGGAGTTGGCCGAGCGCGTCCGTTGCGCGAACACGGCCCGCCACGTCCAGGAGATGGCCGTCCCATCCGGGCTGACCGCGCTGTTCAGCCTGATCTGCCGCCGGGCTTCAGAACGCTCCGAGGCGCTGGTCCATGGCAAAGTAGCTGTAGAAACCGTCATGTTCGATTTCGACGGCAACGTCCTAGGCCGCGCGGGCGCCTCGCCCACCGCGGAGGGAGAGGCTAGTTGAAGGCGCCCACCGTGACGGTTATCGGGCTGCCGGCTGAGGCGAGCCAAGCCCTAAGCCGCGACGCTGACCAAGCGCTCCAATCAGCGGACGTGCTGGCCGGCGGCAAGCGGCAATTGCAGCGCTTCAGCGGGCATGCTGCCGAACACATCGTATTGGCCTCGGACATCGTCAGCAGCATCGAGCACATTCGCCTGGCGGCGGAAGGCGGCAGGCGCGTGGTCGTGCTGGCCTCGGGCGATCCGCTGTTGTACGGCATTGGCGCCACCCTCGCGCGTGAGCTGGGCCGCGAAAAGGTCCACATCCTCCCAGCCGTGAGCAGCATCCAACTGGCCTTCGCCCGCCTGGGCGAGCCCTGGCACGATGCCACCGTCCTGTCGGCGCACGGCCGGCCGCCAGCGGACATCTTGCCGCAAGCCATGGCGGCCACCAAGCTGGCCATCCTGACGGACGGCATCTCTACCCCCGCGGCCATCGCCGCGGCCTTGCTCGATGCAGGCGTGGAGGACTGTCGCGCAGTCGTGTGCGAGAACCTCGGCGACCCTGGCGAGCGGGTTACCGAAACCACACTCAGCGAGCTCCCTGGGAAGGAGTTCGATCCCCTGAACGTGCTGTTGGTGTTCCGCCAGCCTGGCGACGCGCGCATGACCTTCGGCCAAGCGGGCGACGACTTCGAGAGCGTGCGCGGCCAGATCACCAAAGCCGAGGTCCGCGCCGTCACGCTGAGCAAGCTCCGGCTGGCGCCGCACGGCGTGCTGTGGGACATCGGCGCCGGCTCCGGTGCTGTCGCTATCGAAGCGGCGCGGCTCATGCCCCGCGGCGCCGTGTATGCCGTCGAGCGCGACCCCGAACAGCTCGCCTGCCTGGAGCGGAACATCGCGCGCCACCACGCCAGCAATGTGCTGGTCGTCGCCGGCGAGGCGCCGGAGGCGCTGGCCGGCTTGCCCCAGCCCGAGTCCGTGTTCGTCGGCGGCAGCGGCGGCCGCCTCGCCGAGTTGCTGGAAAGGGTGCCGCGACCCTTCGTTGTGAACCTGGCCATCCTGGAGCACGTGAGCCTCGTCCTCCGGCGCTTCCCAAGTGGCGAGGTCGCGCAAGTCAGCGTCGCCCGTTCGGCGGGCATCGGAGACGGGCACCGGCTTGTCTCGCTGAACCCGGTGTACGTCGTGTCAGTGTCCGCGTGAGCGGCAAGCTCTACGCGGTTGGCCTGGGACCGGGCGATCCAGAGCTGCTCACCCTCAAAGCCCAGCGTCTGCTGACTGAAGCCGACCTGGTATTCCTCCCCGTCCGCGACGAGCACGACAGCGTGGCCAAGAAGATCGTGGCCGGGCTGGTCGACGCCCGCCGGTTGCGGGAGCTGTCGTTTCGGATGTCGCGCAAGCCGGAGGAGAACCGCCAGCGCTGGCGCGAGCACGCGGCCACTATCGCCGACGCCGTTCAGCAGGGGCAGACAGCGGTGTTTGCCACCGAAGGCGACCCGCTGCTGTACAGCACCTTTGTCCATGTCTACAGCGAGCTGCGGCG
>DAIUFO010000152.1:0-8632 GCA_036844545.1 Chloroflexota bacterium | reverse complement strand
CCGAGTGGCTGGCCAAAGCGCTGCCGCGAATGCGTCCGGCAAGCCGCAAGCATCTAGCAGTGGTGGGGCTTCGGCCAAGCCCAGCGCCTCGGCACAAGCCGGCTAATACACACAAGGAGCGTTCTGATGACCTGGCTCAGCACTCACTATTCCGAACGTAGGATTCACTGATGGGCCTTACCCGCACCGCGCTGCTGCGGCCGGTTGCCATAACAATGATGTTCCTGGCCCTGGCGGCCATGGGCATCATCGCTTATACGCGGCTGCCCGTCGAGCGGTTCCCCACCATCAGCTTTCCCTCGGTCAGTATCTCGGTTGGCTATCCCGGGGCACCTCCGGAGGATGTCGAGGCGCTCGTTACGAAGCCTTTGGAAGATGCCGTTATCGGCATCAACGGCATCGACACCATCTCTTCCAACTCCAATGAAGGCAACTCGCGCGTGTCCATCCGTTTCGTCGAAGGGACGGATGTCAACGCAACCTCAATCGACGTCGAGCGTAAGGTCAACCAGGTTCGGCGAAAGCTTCCGGCTACCGCGACTGATCCATCGATCTTCAAGGCGGATATCACCGCCTTTCCGGTGATGAACATCGGCGTTTCGTCGGACAAGCTCAAGCCGCAGGACCTGGCACAGGTCGTGAATGACACTATCCAGCCGGCGCTCCAGTCCATTAATGGCGTGGCCGATGCGACCGCCCAAGGCGAAGTGACGCGTCAGATCAACGTGCGGGTCGATACCAACAAGCTCCGCGCCTATGGCCTGTCGCTCACCCAGGTCCAAAATGCGCTGGTCAATCAGAATATCGCTCTGCCGGGAGGCCCCATCCGCACCGATCTGCAGGTGTACAACACGCGTACGTCGGCGTTGGCGGGGGTGCCATCTGACCTGAACAACATACCGGTGAACACGGCAACCGGCGGTGGTGGCGGCGGCACGGTTCTGGGCATCACCGGCAGCACCACCAACCCCACATCTTCCGCAA
Source organism: Chloroflexota bacterium (assembly GCA_036844545.1). Lineage (GTDB taxonomy): Bacteria > Chloroflexota > JAJPGV01 > JAJPGV01 > JAJPGV01 > DATGVV01. The sequence goes on along the minus strand of DAIUFO010000152.1, from coordinate 7,648 downwards.
ACGCGGTGAGTTTGAGTGGCGCCGCCAACGTCGTGGTCGGCAGCACCAGCAACCAGATCGTCTACATCAAGGATGTCGCCCAAGTGCTGGACAGCACCGCGTACGGGACCCAGCGCCTGCGGCTCGACACCAGGGCCCCTGACGGGACCATGCCGGATACCGGCAACCCTGCCGTCGGCATGTCTATCACCGCCCAATCGGGGACGAACGGCATCAAGCTGGCGGACAATGTGCGCAAGACGCTGGACCAAATACAGAGCTCGGCGTTGGGCCAGAGCGGCGGTATCGTCTTCCACATCAACAGCGACCAGGCGATCTTTACCAAGGCCGCCGTGAATGACGTGCAGCGCAACTTGTACCTGGCCATCCTCCTGACCGCGGCCGTGCTGATGCTCTTCCTGCACACCTTCCGCAACACGCTCATGGTGCTCGTCGCGATTCCGACTTCGCTGGTGTCCACCTTCTTCATCATGTACATCCTGGGCTTCAACCTGGACACCATGTCGCTCATGGCGCTGGCCTTGCTCATCGGCATCCTGGTAGACGATTCGATTGTGGTGCTGGAGAACATAAACCGGCACCTGGGCATGGGCGAGAAGCCGTGGGACGCGGCGCTGAATGGCCGGTCCGAGATCGGCTTGGCGGCCATCGCCATCACCTTCACCGACGTGGTGGTCTACACGCCTGTGGCGTTCATGTCCGGCAACATCGGACAGCTTTTCCGTGAGTTCGGCCTGACGATCGTAGCGGCCACCCTGTTCTCACTGCTGGTGTCCTTCACGCTTACCCCGATGCTCGCTTCGCGCCTGCTCAAGGGCGAGTCGCTGGAGCACATCACCGGCCGCGGGCCCTGGGCGATGTTTACCCGAGCCTGGGAACGCGGCTTCCACCGCCTCGCTGAGACATACCGCGTCGTACTGGGCCACGCGCTCAACCTCCGCTGGCTGCCTGTCCTGGTTGGTTTTGGCATGCTGGCGTTGGTCATTTCCTTCGTTCCGCTGCACGTCGTAGGCACCGAGTTCGTTCCACAAGAGGACGACAACGTGTTCACCGTCGGCATCCAGATGCCGGTGGGCTCATCGTCGGATGCGACCGACGCGGCGACGAAGCTCGTCGAGGCGCAGTTAGCCAAGATGCCTGAGGTCATCTCGACGTACGTCAGCGTCGGCGGCGGTGGTCTCGCCGGCGGATCGGAGTCGAACTCCAATATCAGCGTTGGCTTGGTGGATAAGGGCCAGCGCAAGCGGTCGGTCTTCGACCTTGTAGCGGAGATGCGCAAGGTCGGCGCCACCATTCCAGGGATGGTGCTCCGGACCCAGGTTCCGTCACCCTTGATCGGCGGCGGTGGCTCTCCGGTGACATTGGTCATCGGCGGCAACGACTTCTCGCAGCTGCAGACCATTACCAACCAGATACTGCAGATAGTCCAAAATACCCCGGGAACCATCGAAGTCCGCACTTCCAAGATCGCACCCGCGCCTGAATTCCGGGCGGTGGTCGATCGGCAGCGGGCCGCCGACCAAGGCGTAACGGCCAACACCATCGCCTCCACGCTTCAGACGGCCGTGCAGGGCCAGGTGGTCTCGCAGCTCCGGCCCGAGGGCCAGGACCAGGTGGACATCAACCTGCAGCTCCAAGGCGCCGAGACGATGACGCCCGATCAGCTGGCCGCCATTCCGGTCATCACCACCAAAGGCACCGTGGTTCGGTTGGATCAGGTGGCCAACATCGTCCGCACTTCCAGCCCTTCGCAAATACAGCGCTTCAACCGCCAACGTGACGTAGAGGTCCAGGCCAACGTCAGCGGCCGGGCCGTGGGCGATGTCCTGCGTGACATTCTGGCGGAGACGTCTAAGCTCCAGCTGCCGCTGGGCTACACCATCACCGTCCAGGGTCAGGGCTCGCAGCTGAACACGGCCTTCGCGGCCCTCAGCCAGGCATTGGCCCTGTCTATCGTGCTCATGTATAGCCTGATGGCGGCGCTGTACGAGTCGTTCATCTATCCGTTCGCGGTGATCTTCTGCCTGCCGGTAGCGTTGGTCGGCGCCTTCCTGGGTTTGATCGTCGTGCACGACACGATCAACATCTTCTCGATGATCGGCATGATCATGCTGATGGGCCTGGTGGCCAAGAACGCCATCCTGCTGGTGGACTACATCAACACGCTCAGACGCCGCGGCATGAGCCGACGCGAGGCCATAATCGAGGCCGGGCCAACACGTCTGAGACCCATCCTTATGACCACGATGGTGCTGGTGTTCGCCATGATCCCGCTGGCCCTCAAGTTGGGCGATGGCGCCGAGTCGCGTTCACCCATGGCCATCGTTGTGCTGAGTGGCATGATCACTTCGACCTTGCTGACGTTGGTTATGGTGCCGTGCATCTACACTTACCTGGATGATTTCCAGAACCTGCTGACGCGGCGCGGCAAGCGCGTGCGGCTCGTTTCAGGGAAAACAACGCCCCCGCTGATGGCGGGAGCCTCGGATGAGGCGCCAGCTTCGGAGTAGGATGCAGCTGATGGATACGCTGACTCGTTCGCCTCGTTCTGGCGGCCGGGATGAAGCCCGCTCCCGCACGCGTGGATCGCGGCGGTTCCACCCCGCCGAGCCCCAGGGCGACGCGGGGCAACCACCCGTACAGGGTCAGGACTTTGGTATCTGGCCAGGTCCCGACCGGCCCGGCGGACCAAACGACAATCACCTGCAATGGCCGTATTGGATACTGCTGCTCGTGCCCTGGCTGACGTTGACCGCGGCCTATCTGTTATCGCACTTCAAGGTCTGCCTCATCTGCATGGGCGACAGCGTTCCACTGCCCTAGCTCCGGCGCACGGGTGCCGGCGCCCATTCCCCCGGTGCGCCGGCAGGCGCTATTCTTGCTGCAGAAATCTCACTGACGACGAGGAGGTCGTATGACTGAGCGAGTCCGCGAGATCCTGTCCTGGTACGCCGGCGAGAACCCGGGCGTGCTCACCAACCTGGCGCGCATGCTGAACCACGGCCGGATTGGCGGCAGCGGCAAGATGGTCATCCTGCCGGTCGACCAAGGCTTCGAGCATGGCCCTGCCCGCTCGTTTGCCGCGAACCCGGCGGGCTACGACCCCCGTTACCATTTCCAGCTGGCCATCGACGCTGGCTGCAACGCGTACGCCGCGCCGCTGGGTTTCCTCGAGGCTGGCGCTGCCGAATACGCGGGCGAAGTGCCGCTCATTTTGAAGCTGAACAACTCCGACTCGCTGTCGAAGGTCGAGCCATGCTCGGCCGTGACCGGTTCGGTCGACGACGCTTTGCACCTCGGTTGCTCGGCCATCGGTTTCACCATCTACCCCGGATCGGCCGCGCGCAACACCATGTATGAAGAGCTGCGTGAGCTTACGGCCGAGGCCAAGGCCAAGGGTCTGGCCGTGGTGGTCTGGAGCTACCCGCGCGGCAGCGGCCTGTCTAAGGCCGGCGAAACAGCAGTCGACGTGGCTGCCTACGCGGCGCAAATCGCGGCCCAATTGGGGGCCAACGTCATCAAAGTCAAAGCGCCTTCCGAGCACATCGAGTTGGAAGAGGCGCGCAAGGTGTTCGAGCGCGAGCACATCCCTGTCGCGACCTTGGCCGACCGAGCTCGGCACGTCGTACAGTCGGCCTTCAATGGCCGCCGCATCGTTATCTTCTCCGGTGGCGAAGCTAAGAGCACTGAGGATGTTCTGACCGAGATTCGCGGCCTCGCTCAGGGCGGCGGTTTCGGCTCGATTGTGGGGCGCAATTCCTTCCAGCGGCCGAAGGCTGAAGCCATCGCGCTGCTGCACGAGATCATGGACATCTACACCGGCGCCAAGATCCTCGCAGGGGTCAATGCCTGAGTCTCCGATCGACAAGATCACGTCGCTGGCCAAGCGGCGTGGTTTCATCTTCCCCAGCAGCGAGATCTATGGCGGCATTAACGCTTGCTGGGACTACGGTCCGCTGGGCGTGCGGCTGAAAAACAACATCAAGAATGCCTGGATGCGGGCCATGATCCAGTTGCGCGACGACGTGGAGCCGCTCGACGCCGCCATCCTCATGCACCCGCGGGTCTGGGAGGCTTCGGGCCACGTCGAGAACTTCACCGACCCGATGGTCGATTGCCGTGAGTGCCGGCACCGCTTCCGGGCCGACGAGATCCGCGACGGCAAATGCCCGAACTGCCGGAGCGTCAATATCGGCGAGGCGCGGCAGTTCAACCTCATGTTCAAGACGTTCATGGGGCCAGTGGAAGAGGACGCCGCGGTCGTCTACCTGCGGCCCGAGACGGCGCAGGGCATCTACGTCAACTTCGAGAACGTGCGCCAGTCCAGCCGCCGCCGCATCCCGTTTGGCATCGCCCAGATCGGCAAGGCGTTCCGCAACGAGATATCGCCCGGCAACTTCATCTTCCGCTCGCGCGAGTTCGAGCAGATGGAGATGCAGTACTTCATCAAGCCCGGCACCGACGAGGATACGTTCGAGTACTGGCGGCACCAGCGCATGCAGTGGTATCTCGACCTGGGCATCAAGAAAGACAAGCTGCGTTTCCGCGAGCACGCTTCGGACGAGCTGGCCCACTATGCGCGCAAGGCCATGGACGTCGAGTACGAGTTCCCCTTTGGCTGGAAAGAGCTCGAGGGCATCCACAACCGCGGCGATTGGGACCTCCGCCGCCACCAGCAGTTCAGCGGTAAGGACCTGACCTACTTCGACGACATTGCCAACGAGCGCTTCCTGCCGTGTGTCATCGAGACCTCAGCCGGCGCCGATCGCGGCGCCCTGACTTTCCTGGTCGACGCCTACGATGAGGAGCCGGACAAAGACGGCATTCGGGTGGTGCTGCGCTTCGGGAAGGACATCGCGCCGATTAAGGTGGCCTTCCTGCCCTTGTCCAAGAAAGAGGACCTGACCTCGCTCACACGGCGTCTCGAGCACGAGATGCGCGGCTCCTTCGTCACGGACTACGACGAAACGGCCAGCATCGGCAAGCGTTATCGCCGCCAAGATGAGATCGGCACCCCTCTGTGTGTAACCGTCGACTTCCAATCACTCGAGGACAACGCCGTCACCATCCGCGAGCGCGACAGCATGCAGCAGCAGCGCGTCGGCATCGACCGCCTCGGCGAGGCCCTCCAGGGCAGCCTCGATGGCATAGCGTAGCTCCTACCGCCTGGTCTTATTCTTGTGTTTGCGGCGTCATAGCAACGCCGCTAGGCCGTTGAATACAGCAACAAGGCTAACGGCCGATATTCAAGACATAGGGAGGTGCAGTCGAATGGGTGAAACGAACGACAGCCTCAAGCAGTTGTCACGCTATGCCCGGATTGCTCGCAACTCGCAGATGCTGCTGGTCATGGAACCGTCGAAGGCAGCCTCGCCCGACGTCGAAGAGGCTCGCGGCGCCATCGCGCAGGACGCCTTCGAGTACTTGACCGAAGTGCTCGACGGCGTCGAGTCGCCCTATTTCGCCACTTACACCAAACAGGACGCGCGGTACATCGATAGGCTGGCCGCCGACAAGGTGCGACAGTCCGCCTGGGACCGTTACGGAGTCTTCGACATGGGCGAACCGCGGCTCCATATGACCGACGCTACCGAGGCGCAGGCGGCCAGCTTTGCCTATCTCGCAGCCAGCTGCATGCGTCAGGTGAAAGCGCCGTTCTACCACGCCCCGTCGCTGCGAGCCAGCGTGCCGAGTCCCCGCAACCTGGCCGAGTTCGTAGACACCGTGGCCAAGGTCAAGGACGTCACGATGCTGGCGTCGGACACGGGCTTTCACCGTGTCGTCCAACGCAACGAGTGGCGCGTGGCGTTTGCCTTTTGGGAGGCGAATCGCCAGTTGGCAGGCGCTATGGGGAATGGCGTAAGCTATGGGGCGTGACTCCAGAAGCTGCCGCCACCATTGATCTGCAACCATACGCAAAGCAATTCCCGGAGGCGTTGGGCCACGGGCGCGCCCCGGCCCTAGCGACGAGCACCGCGGACGGCACTCCCGACGTCGGCCCCAAGGGCAGCATGTTCGTCGCCGATAAGGACCACCTGGCCTATCTCGAACGCACCCACCGCAACCATTTAGCCAACCTGAAGGCGAACCCTCACGTCGCGGTGATGTTCCTTGACCGTGAGGCTGATATCCCTTTGGCTCGCTTCTTTGGTGTGGCGGAGCTGCTCGAATCCGGGGCCGAGCGGGACGAGCTCCGCGGCCGCGTCATCCACGATGAGCTCTCCAAGGATCCTGACGACAAGGGAGTCATGGTGAAGATCCGGGTGGACAGGATCGTGACCCCGCGGGGGACGTTTACCCGCTCATAAACGGATCGGGGGCCAGCCATCGCAGCTAGCCCCCGACCTATAAGTCCGCCCATGTGCGGAGTGCGGCACACATGGGCTGACGAAAGAAAAGGGGGGAGTCGTTACTCCCTGGTCTGTCTTCCGCAAATATGGTGCCAGATGTCCGATTCATATCGGGTCAGGAGGCGCGGTTTTTTCAATTCCTCGAGCCAGCGTTCGGCTTCGGCTCGCCAAGCTGAATTGTTACTCAGAACGAGGGCATTTTCAAGGTCGTGTTTGGCCATGGGCTTGTTGCGCAGCGCCCAGTAGGCCAAACCTCGATTGAGATAGGCCAGCCCGGCCCGCGGCTGATGGTCCAGCACGTAGGTGCAGTCGCTTACGACCTGCTGGCAATAGCTGTCCAGCAGCGGATCGTCAGGCTCACATTGGGCCGCCTTGCCCCAGTAGGCGGCGCCGCGTATGAGACGCGCTTCGACGAAATGTCGCCGCAGCTCTAGGGCGCGGTGACAGTCGTTGATGGCTTGATCGCAATTGCCCAGGGCGTAGCAGACAGTGGCGCGGCCGTAGAAAGCCTCGGCAAACTCCTCGTCCGCCAGGATTACCTGGCTGTACGCAGCCAGAGCCGCCTCGAGCTCGTCCTCGCGCTGCAGGCGCAAGGCCGTTTCGTACAGCCCTTCCGGACTGATGGGCCGCTCGACCGAGGTGTGTGGCGCAATTACCGCGCGAGCAGCCCAACCCCTCACGCTTACAGCAGCCTGCGCTTTCGGCCGGGCAGTGGATTGTAGGTGGAGGCAAACATCTCCAGGTGGTCCTTGTCGATGATGTATTTGTTGCCCCAGCGGGTGGCGGGCAACTTCCCCTGCCTGATGAGACGTTTGACGGTATCGACGTTGATGGTGAGGCGCTGTGCGGCCTCCATCACGTCTACGTATTGATCCAGCAACAGTTCGACCCCAATGATCGTGTTATCACGCTAGTATGCGAACGAACTATACACACCAGCGTGATAAGTTGTCAAGCCTACATTTGTTCCGAGGAGACAAGGGCATGGGAGTTTCTCGACTAGTACAGCGATTCCGAATTAACGCTGCGGGGCTGGCGCAGTGGAACCCTCGCCCGCCGCGGCGGGCGAGGGCAGGGTGAGGGCACCTGGCGATGGCCATGCAACGCAGCTTGATGTGGTGAGCCTTCCGGGCGCAAAGGGAGTAACCCTCATGCGTTTCCTAGCCCGAGACATGCTTCGCGGGTTGACGCGGCCGCACCCGTGCCATGGCTATAGCCGTGTTTCAGGCTGCGGCAGGGGGCCCTCACCCTACCCTCTCCCGCCGCGGCGGGAGAGGGTTTCTGGGCACCGGCATGCC
>DAIUFO010000151.1:0-8806 GCA_036844545.1 Chloroflexota bacterium | reverse complement strand
CGCCGATAGCATCATTCCCAAGGCCGCGTAGGTCCCTCTAAAAGATCTGCACCCTTTGACAACAGCTATAGCCTTGGCATTGTGTCGTAGCCTCAGGGCGGGCCCTAGCAAATGGCACACAGGAGCATGACGGATGCAATTGGCCAAGCGGTTGTCGGCAGGGCTGGCTTTTCTGGTCCTTCTTTCGGCCTGCGGTGGGGGCGCCGCTTCGTCTCCGCCGCCGGCCAGCTCGGCGCCCGCGGCCAGCGCGGCTAAGCCGGCCGCCAGCGCCGCGGCTTCCGCGGCTGCCAAGCCGGAGACGAGCGCGAAGCCGGCCGCGAGTGGCGCGACCGCGGTCCGCAAGGATGGGCCGAGCTTCACCTTCAAGTTCGCCACCACTGCGCCGGAAACCGATCTGGCCAGCGAGGGCTTGAAGTATTGGGCGAACCTGGTCGATCAGCGGACTGGCGGGCGGATCAAGTTCCAGTTCTTCTGGGCCGGTTCGCTGCTGACCGCGACCAATATGTTCCAGGGCGTCCGCGATGGCCTGGCCGATTTTGCCAGCCCGGCCATGTCGTATGTGTCCGGGCAAGTGCCGGACGTGGCGTCGTTCGAAGTGCCCTTCAGCTACCCGATTGACGCCGATCACATGCTGCCCTTCTACCGTGAGGTCGAGCCGGTCATCAACGACGTCTTCGCCAGCAGCTACAACCAGCGCGTGGTGTGGGCCAACCCGGGCACCACCGCCGACCCGGTCAGCTGCAAGAACAAGTTCCTGGATTCACCGCGGGCCTGGCAGGGCGCCCTGGTGCGCACCGCCGGCAAATGGCAAGGCAAGACAACAGAGGCCTGGGGCGCCAAGGCGGTGACCATTGACCTCAGCGAGGCCTACGCCGCCATCCAGCGCGGCACCGCCGATTGCCTGCTGCTGGTCTACAACCTGCTCGACTCGTTCAAGATGTACGAAGTGGCCAAAAACCTGACGCGCATCGATCATTCGGTCAACCTTCAGGCCGCGACCGTGAGCCTGGCCACCTGGAACAAGATTCCAGCCGATGACCAGAAGATCATGATCGACGCCGGCCAGGAGGCGCAGACCTACATCTTCAAGAACCGATCGGAACTGGTGACCAAAGACATCGAGAAGTTCAAGCAGCAGGGCATGAAGGTGTGCACGCCCTCACAACAGGAGCTGACCCGGCTGCGCTCGGCCACTGAGCCGGTGCTCGCGGAGATCGGCCAGCTGCAAACGGACAAGGGCCGCCAGATCCTGGCGATTTCCAAGAAGTATCGCGACCAGGTGACCAAGCTGGGCCCGACGGAAGGAGACATGACGCCGTGCTGAGAAGCCCATTTGTCATGCTGAGCGCAGCGAAGCATCCGTGGCCCAGGGTGACGGATTCCTCGCTCGCCGCTCGGAATGACAAAGGAGCCGCTCGGAATGACAAACGCTGGCGTGGCATCGGTTCCGCACTCGCCGCCCTGCTGCTGCTGTCCGCCTGCGGCGGGACCGCGGCGCCTGCTCCGGCACGCTCCGCCGCGGCTCCGGCGACGGCGGCTGGAGCTTCCGGCGGTTCGGCGGCGGCTCGCACGCAGGGTCCCAGCGTTACCTACAAGTTCGCCTCCTCCGCCACCGAGACCGACATCAGCGGCGAGGTCTACAAGTACTGGGCCAACCTTGTCGACCAGCGCACCGCCGGTCGCGTCAAGTTCCAGTTCTTCTGGGCCGGCTCGCTGCTCACCTCGCAGCGCATGTTCGACGGGCTGCGCGATGGCCTGGCCGACTTTGGTGGCGCGGCTACCGCTTCCTGGTCGGGCGAAGTCCCCGACGTGGCGCCCTTCGAGGTGCCGTTCGCCTACCCGCTGGATTCCGACCTGACCATCAAGCTGTTCGGGGAGCTCACGCCGATCTTCGGCGACATCTACAAAGCCTACAACCAGCAACTGATTTGGATGTCGCCGCACACGGTCGCCGACCCGGTGAGCTGCAAGGGCAAGTTCCTGGACTCCGCCGCGGCCTGGAAGGGCGCGCTGGTCCGGACCGCCGGCAAATGGCAGGGCCGCACCCCGAGCTGTGGGGCGGCAAGACCGTGACCATCGACAGCAGCGAGGCGTACTCGGCCATTCAGCGCGGCACGGCCGATTGCCTGCTGTATGCCTACAACCTGTATGACTCCGGCAAGATGTACGAGGTCGCCAAGTACATCACCCGCATCGATCACTCGGTCAACCTGCAGTCGATCTCGGCCAACCAGGCGGCCTGGAGCAAGCTGCCGGCAGAGGACCAGAAAATCCTGATCGACGCCGGGCGCGAAACGCAGCAGTACACCCTCAAGCTGCGCGACGATCTGGTGCCCAAGGTGTTGGATCACGCCAAGCAGAACGGCGTCAAGATGTGCACGCCCAATCAGCAGGAGTTCCAACGGCTGCGCGCGGCCACTGATGCGGTGATGGGCGAGATCGCCCCGCAGCAGACCGACAAGGGCCGCCAAATGCAGGACATCCTGAAGAAGTACCGGGGCATGGTCAAGACCATCGGCCCGACCCAGGGCGACACGACCCCGTGCGCGGGTGTATGAGAGGCCGGCGGTGAGTGAATCCATGGTGGGATGGCCGTCCTCGGCCGTCCGCGGGCAGAATGCCCGCGCCACCCAGTGGCAGAGCGGTGACATGGGAAGGGTGGGTTTCTGACAAAAGGGTTTTACGCCGCTTACGCCATCGTCCGCAAGCTGAATTCGGCTGGCGTGGTGCTGGCGTGCATCATGATCGCCGGCATGGCCGTGTTCACGTTGTGGGAGGCCATCACCCGCTACTTCTTCCGCCAGCCGGCCATGTGGACCTATCCGATCGTGTCCTACATGCTGCTGTACAGCATCTACCTGGGCGTAGCCTACGCCCTTCAGCGCGGACGCCACGTGAGCGTCGATTTCATCCTGGAGATGGTCTCCGATCTGCCGCGGCGCGTCATGGAGCGCGTCGCGCACGTGCTGGGGCTGAGCTTCACCGTGGTTTTCCTGCTGCAGACCTGGCGGCTGTTCTCGCGCCACGCCGCGGAGGGCCAGAAGGACATCTCGGCGCTGAGCCTGCCGCTGGCGCCTGCCTCGGTCGTGCTGGTCATTGGCATGGGCTTGTTGGGCCTGACCTACCTGTTCGTGCTGGTCGACTCTTTCCTGTGTCCCCCTGGCGTGCCCACCGTGCAGGACGAGCAGCGGGCGCAGCTCGGCAGCGCTATCTTGATGGACGTCGACTAAGGGGCTAGGCGGCTCGAATGGTCCTGGCCTGGTATTGGGGAGCCCTGCTGATCGTCGGCCTGCTGCTGGTGCTCATGTTCACCGGCATGCCCGCCGGGTTCGCCATGGGCTTGACGGCCATCATCCTGACTGTCGTCTTTCTGGGGCCGAACAACCTCATCGTCCTGGCCAACAACGCCTTCACCCGCGGCACCGAGAACGAGTTCATCGTGGCGCCGCTGTTTATCTTCATGGCCGGGCTGGTGGCTTATTCAGGGGTGGCTGAGGATGCCTACAACGCGGCGTCGCGCTGGCTCAACCGCCTGCCGGCGTCGCTGGCGCTGTCCACGACCGCCGCTTGCGCGGTCTTTGCCGGCGTGTCGGGTTCCAGCGTGGCCGACTCGCTCACGGTCGGCACCTTTGCCATCCCGTCCATGATCAAGCACGGCTACGAGAAGCGGCTGGCGGTGAGCACAGTCGCGGCGGCAGGCACCCTGGGCATCCTGTTCCCGCCCAGCGTCTCCATGGTCGTGTTCGGCATCATTACCGAAACGTCCATCGGCCAGCTGTTCATCGCCGGCATCGTGCCGGGCATCATGCTCAGCCTGATCCTGATGATCTACCACGTGGTCAACGCCACGCTCAAGCCCCACCTGGCGCCGCCGGCGGGCTCCTTCACCTGGCGGGAGCGGTTCGAGTCAGTGCCGCCGGTGTGGGGCATCCTGACGCTGCTGCTGCTGGTCATCGGCTCTATGTACACAGGCATCGCTACCACACCCGAGGCCTCGGCCGTTGGTGCCGTAGGCGCATTCGTGCTGCTGGCCCTCAAGCGCAAACTCACCTGGGATCGGCTCAAGAATGCGCTGCGGCGCTCGGCGGAGACCACCGCGATGGTTGCCTTCCTGCTGGTCGGTGGATTGTCGCTGTCCTACGTGGCGGCGTCGATGGGCGTGGCCCACGGCATTGCCGACGCGCTGCTGAAGACGCACATGTCGCCGGTCACCATCGTGATCCTCTACAACCTGCTGCTGTTCGTCCTGGGCGCGCCGCTGGAGACGGCGACGATCATCGTCATCACCATGCCGCTGATCTTCCCGGCGCTGGTCGCGCTGGGTATCAACCCACTGTGGATTGGGGTGATGACGGCCGTGAACTCCGAGATCGGCACCATCTGCCCGCCTTCGGGCCTGGTGCTGTTCGCGCCCAAGAGCCTGCTGCCCAAAGGCTATACGACGCGCGACCTGTTTACCGGGGTGATCCCATTCATCTGCGTGCTCACGGGCTTCCTGTTGCTTATCATTGCTTTCCCCGTGCTGTCTACATGGCTGCCGAGCACGATGAAATAGGAGGACGAGAATGAGTCAATTGCCATCCGATCAGGCGGTGAACCTGTTGGGCATGATGCTCCGCATGCGCCGCCTGGAGGAGCACGTGATCCACTTTGCCGAGGACCACAAAGGCCTCATCCGAGGCCACTTCCACGTATACATCGGCCAGGAAGCGGCCGGCGCCGCCGCGTGCGCCACCCTCCGCAAGGAGGACTACGTTTACACCACCCACCGCAACCACGCCCACGTGGCGGCCAAAGGCGGCGATCTGGGCCGGATCCTGGCCGAGATCATCGGCCGGGTCGACGGCTACTGCAAAGGCCGCGCCGGGACCTTCCACGTGGCCGCGCCCGACCTCGGCATCCTCCACACCTCTGCCATCGTGGCCGGCTGCCTGCCGTTGGCGGCGGGCACGGCCTACGCCAGCAAGATCCAGAAGAACGGCAGGGCCACGATCGTGTTCTTCGGCGATGGCGCAATGGAGGAGGGCGGCTTCTACGAAACCATGAACATCGCCCAGCTGTGGGGCCTGCCGGTGATCTTCTACATGGAGAACAACGCCGTCCAGCCGGGCGAACGGGCCGGTCGCGGATCGCCCAGCTCCGACCACAGCGCCAAGTCGCTGTCGGACATCCCGCGCGCCTTCAGCATCGATACCCATCACGTGGACGGCACCGATCCCGAGGCCGTGCACGAGCTGGTGTCCGGCCTGGTGGATAAGACGCGGCGCGGCGAGGGGCCGTTCTTCATTGAATCCCGGACCTCGCGCTGGCCTGGCAACTACGGGGCGTTCCCCAAGGCGGTCGGCGGCGACACGGACATCAACTGGACGTGGTCGCCGGAGTCATCGCCGGAGGTCGTCCGCAAGTGGGAGGAGCAGAGCGATCCCGTCCTGCTCTACGGCCGCAAGCTGCTGGAGCGCAAAGCAATCAGCCGCGACGGCCTGATCGACCTCGACGCTCGCGTCCGCCACGAAGTGGACGAAGCCGCTAAGTTCGCCTTGAACAGCCCATTACCGCCGGCCGAAGCCGCCGTGGAGTACGCATATGCCTAATCGAGTCGTGGGAAACGAGAGACGAGAAACGAGAGGCTACCATCAGTCCCCTCTCCCGCCGCGGCGGGAGAGGGCTAGGGTGAGGGAGCCCAGACTTGCCGGAGGAGACCGCATCGCATGAGAACCCTAACCTACGCCCAAGCCATGGCCGAGGCGCTCGACGAAATTCTCGCGACGGAACCGAAAGTCACCCTGATTGGCGCCGGCTTCGGCGGCCTGTCCGGCGGGCAGTACTTCAATCCCATCCGTGAGAAGTACGCCGATCGGATTAAATACCCGCCCATCGCCGAGCTGGCCTACTGCGGCATCGCCGTCGGCGCGGCCATGGCCGGCATGCGGCCTATCGTCGAGCTGGGCACAGGCACCTTCTCTTACGAGGCCATCCCCCAGATCATCAACGAGGCGGCCATCGCCTACTCGAACTCGGGCGGCCAGACCTCCGTGCCTGTCACGTTCCATATGCTGCACGGCGTCCGCGGCGCGGGCGGCGTCCAGCACTCAGGCAGCCCGCAGCCGTGGTATTGGAACACGCCAGGCCTGCAGGTAGTCGAGCCGGGCACGCCGGCCGACGTGAAGGGCCTGCTGCGCTGGTCGGCGCTCTACAGCAAGAACCCGACGGTGTTCATCAACCATGCGCGGCTGATGGAAACCACGGGCCCCGTGCCCGACGGCACCCACGACGTGCCCTTCGGCCAGGCTGAGGTCAAGCGCCAGGGCTCGGACGTGACCATCGTGGCTTGCGGCATCCAGGTTCCTCGCGCCCTGGCGGCCGCCGAGACGTTGGCCCGCGAGGGCATCCAGGCCGAGGTAGTGGACCCGCGCACGCTGCAGCCGTTGGACACCGCCACTATCCTGGCGTCGGTCAGAAAGACGGGCCGCGTCGTCGTCACCGACGAGAGCCACGACAATTGCGGCGTGGCCGCCGGACTGGCCGCCATCATCGCCGACGAGGGCTTCGCTTCCCTCAAGGCGCCCATTAAGCGCGTCAGCACCATGGCCGTGCCCGTGCCCTACGCCAAACCCATGGAGGACTACGTCACCCCCACCGCCGAGCGCATCGTCGCCGCCGCCCGCGCCGTTTTGTCATCCTGAGCGCAGCGAAGGATCCGTGCCCACTTGCTGACGGGCAGTGGATTCTTCGCTCGGCGCTCAGAATGACAGATGCACTGGGAAGCTCATCGGGGCCACGTCGTCGATAGTCTGGCCCTTGGCCCGCCACTGGGGCAGGGTGGCCCAGTAGTCCTCGCCGGCTGCCTGGACTTGGGCCAGCAGGGCGGGCTCGTCTACTCGCGTCGTGCGGCCGTGCTCGACCAGGGTCTCGCCATCGACCACGATGGTATCGATGTCCTTCTGGCTGCCGGCTTCGACCAGCGACTTGATCGGGTCGCGCACGGCGCCGAAGTGCATCTGCCGCAGGTCGACGATCAGCAGGTCGGCCTTGGCGCCCGGCGCCAGCCGGCCCAGGTCGTCGCGGCCCAGGGCTTTGGCTCCGCCGAGCGTCGCGGCGTAGAACACGTCCTTCGGCTTGCCGGCCAGGAAGCTGCCTTCGGCCCAGCGGCAGGCGAGCGCGGCCAGGCGCATCTCGCTGACGATGTCCTGCGGGAAGGTGTCCGTGCCCAGGCAGATGTTGATGCCGCGATGCCGGTACTCGTCGAACGACTCCAGCGCCAGCCCCTGCTTGGCGTATTTGTAGGGCGCGTGCGCCACCGAGCAGCCGCTGCCGGCCAGGATGGCCAGGTCGTCGCCATACGGGTAGTGCGCCCACGAGTGCCGGTTGTGGAACACGCAGTGGCCCAGGATGACCTCCGGCCCGAGGAAGCCGAGATCCTTCAGGTATTCGATGGGCGTCACCTGACGCTCGCGCAACAGCTTGTGGAACTCCACCAGGTTCATGGCCGTGTGCAGCTGGATGCCCACGCCAAGCTCGGCCGCGGCGTGCTTGGTGGCCTGCAGCAGCTCGGGCGTGCAGGTGTCGAGCTGGGCCGGGTAGAGGATGCCGCGGATGCGGTCGTTGTGGGTGCCGTTGTACTCGCGGATGTAGCGCTTGGCAACCTCCAGCCCAGCCTCGCCAGCCGCCGCGTCCCACTGCCAATCGATGCGCCCGTCCTCGTCCAGCACGTAGCCGGCGCTGCCGTACAGCGGCCCCAGGTAGGCGCGCATGCCCAGCCGGCCAACCATGTCGGTGAATGCCGGCGCATTGTTGGGCGGCCTCAGACCAACGTCCAGGATGGTGGTTGCCCCGCCGCGCAGTGCGGCCCACATGCCAAACGTGCTCTCGACCTCGACCCTCGTGTTCTGCCGCGGCCCCGAGGGCAGCCGCGCGCCGTAGGCCAGGAAGTTCTGGGCGAAGTAGTTGGTCTTGGTGGGGTCGTTCAGCAGCGCATGCGGCGCGTTGATGCCGGCATGGATGTGGCAGTTAATCAACCCCGGGCTGACCAGCTTGCCCCGAGCATCGATCGTCCGGTCGACGCTGCCACCGAATGCGTGCCCAACGTAGACGATGCGGTTGTCCTCGTAGACCACGACCCCGTCCCGCCACAGCTCATGGTTGGTCCCATCGAAGCCGACCACCCAGCCGCCCTGAATCAACGTTCGCATGCGGCTACTTTACGGCTTTGGCCAACTGCTATCGGTCCGTCATTATGTAAGTTTTGATATAATCACAACCAATGTCGAGTACGGTCTACCATAAGCTCCCGGCGAACGCTCGGTTCTCCTCTTCTGACGTCCAGCGGAAGTATCGGGCCTTGCTCGATATCGCGGCCCGAGAGCCGGTCGTCATCGTGGACCGGGGCAGCGAGTTGGTCGTGCGTCCTCTGGAACAGGCGGAGTTTGACTATGCGTTCCGCATGTGGATGCAAGAGCTGGCGCGTTTCAGCGCTGTCTGCAGTGCCCATCAGGACGACGAGCCACGGATATGGGCACAGCAGACTGCTTTTCCGTGGATTGCCATGCTTTCCACGGAGGAAGTCTCCGACATGGCACAAGAGCTGTTGACGTACACGCTCGATGCAGCCCAACGCGGTTCCTTAGAAGGTGTTGAAGGTTGTCTGCGGGCGTGGGAATCAACCGCCGAGATCTATGGCCAACCTGACGTATTGAAGCAAATGTTGCGACCGATCGTACCGGAGTCGTTGCACGAACTGGTGCGCCCCGACGCCTAGCGTGACTTTCCGGCGGTAATGGCTTTTTAGCCGGGACGGGCGTCGTGTACC